>JAADGR010000037.1 GCA_013152225.1 Calditrichota bacterium | reverse complement strand
GCCACAAAGGCGCCAAGAAAGGACAGATTTACGAAACCTGGATGAAAGCAAAACATGCCAAGGCGTTTGAAACATTAGGGACGCCGGAAGCTAAAAAAATTGCTGAAAAGAAGGGTTTGAAATCCAGCCCCCAGGAAGCGCCGGAATGTCTGGCTTGTCATGTGACCGGATACAAAGAAGCTGCAGCAGCGACGCTCACCAAAGAAGAGGGCGTTTCTTGCGAAGCCTGCCACGGTCCGGGCTCTGCGTACAAAAGCATGAAAGTTATGAAAGGCGTTCGCTCGGGAAAATTGAAAGCTGCCGATTATGGGCTGGTCTTTCCCCAAGAGAAAACTTGCGTGGCCTGCCATAACTCGAAAAGCCCGACTTTCAAAGAATTTAAATTTGCCGTAATGAAAAAGAAAATTGAACATCACATTCCGAAAAAGTAAGTTTATCGAACTTTGAAAAAAAGTAAGTCGGCAGACAATCGCAGGGCTTGTGGTCGTCTGCCGACTTTTTTTGTGCCAGAATATTTTTTTTGTCAAAATTTACGAATTAGGTAAATTTGAATCGTGTGTTGTTATCAGGCTTTCATCGGCGCTCATTATCATCGGCAGATTAATGTCGATGCATTTCCGTTAATTTGAGAAGGAGCATGTTTATGGGCCTGATGTTACTTATATTGAAAAATCATCGACCAAATTATCATTCCGATAAGCGCAAACCCTAATAGAAGGAAAAAGAAACCAAAGATTCTCGCCGCAAGAAGCAATAATTTTGAGGGTTTCTTTTTCAATCTTTTTCTGAATGTGCCTTCTTTTTTAGCAAGTTCATATTCTCTGGGGCGTTCATGTTTAAAAAGTTCAAGTGGTACTCTTCCAGTAAAGATAACCGGATCTAAGGGAAATTTTTCCGGTCGGAGATGAGTGTTAAAAAAATGAATGGTAAAAATGAAGCCAACAGCGAGCAATGCTTCGTCGCTGTGAATGATGGTGGCAATATTAATGACAATTCCTGGCACGAAATGAGTAAAGAATTCCGGAAACCAGAGGATAAGTCCGGTTGCTCCAATGATGACAACTCCCCAGAATACAGCGAAATAATCAAATTTTTCCCAATAAGTCCAGCGACCATAATGGGGTTTTTTCTTACGGCCGAAAAACCAACGAAAAGTTTGAAAATACTCTTTGGCATCGTTCCAATTGGGCATTAATCCTTCTTTGTCAAAAATGAATTGGCGTAAAGTTTTGTTCGATTGTTTCCATTTTTTAGATAGCACATAAAAATGACCAATAAAGTAAGAAAAAGTTAATACGGCACAAATCCGATGAATCGTGCCCGCTGCTTCGAACCCACCAAGTAAATTGGCAATGAATACCGCCCATGATTTTCCGGCGAATTTTAAGCTCATGCCAGTTATCGCTAAACCGAAGAAACTAATAATAACGATGACGTGGATAATGCTCCACACCGGGTCGAAACGAACGTAATAACTTTTTGATTGTCGTTTGAGTTCTTTGCCTAATTTAAATCTTTCTCGAAATGATCGCGGAATCCAACTCAAAGTATGAACGCCAAAGAATGAGAAAGTACCAATTAATAAGAAAGTCATCGCCCAGAAAGTGTAATATAAAAATGGATATTTTGCTCGATTGTGATGTGTGGCATGGGTGAGATAGCCGGTAAATTTCCGGTTCGAACTTTTATGACATTTTTTACAGGTTTGAATAATGTTTTTATAGCTTAAAGTCGATTTAGGATCCTCAGGCGGAAGGATATTGTGAGAACCATGACAATCGGAACATTTTGCCGTTTTTCCTGAACCCAGCTTGGAAACTTTACCATGGTAAGTCGTAAAATAAGTTTCTGATTCTGTTTTGTGACAATCCCCACATTCTCCTAAAATTTGTTGCCGAAAAGATTTTTTGTCTATTCGTTGGATCGTATGTGCCTGATGGCAATCGTAACACGTAGGCAACTTTTTCTTAGTTTTTGTTCTTAAAGGGCTGTGGATTGAATTTTTGAATTGTTCATACACGCCAAAATGACATTGAGAACAAGTTTGGCTAATATTGTGAGGATTTACTGAAGATTTCGGATTCGATGCTGGTAAGATTAGATGGGCTGTGTGGCAATTTGTGCATTCTGCAGAAACAAGAAGCCCGCTTTCAACTAATCCCTTTCCATGAATACTCATAGAATAATTTTTAATTATCTTCTGCTCTTTTCCCTTGTAGCGAACGGCTGCTTTTTCGCCTTGGCGGTGACATTTACCGCACAATTGGGGAATATTTCTGGGAAAAGTGGGAGATGATAAATCTTTTTTAGATTGTACAAAATGGGTTCCGTGACAATCTCCGCAGGTCGGGGCATTTGGATTGTTCTTAGCCAGTAATTGTCCGTGAATGCTTTGTTGAAATTGTGATACTTGATCGGCGTGACAGATCGAACAATCCACCGGACCCGAATCTTTACACACTGGTAACTTCTGGTGGCTGACATTCACGTGGCACTTGATACATTGTACCTTATCTCCGTGAACGGAATTTCTAAAATGTTTAATATCCACAAACAATGAATCGATGTGATCGCCGCGACGGCGAATCAGTTTCCGATTATTGTGGCAGGACATGCAGAATTCGTCGTTCATGGTATCATAATAAAAAACTCGTCTGATTTTGTGAGGGGAGTGACAATCTACGCAGGCAGGAATTAGATGAGGTTTCTTTTCCCATAATTCTCCCCGAATAACTTTTAAATGAACCTGTTCGATTTGAGCATGGCATTTCATACACGTCGCAGCAATATTATTGCGATTGATCGAAGATTTGGGGTCCTGCGGCGGCAAAATGTTGTGTGAAGTGTGACAACTGGTACAAACCGCCGTAACAATGAGCCCTCTCTCAAATAACCCCTTGCCGTGAATGGACATGGAATAATTTTGGATGATATTTTTTTCAGGAATCTTATGGCGTTTGACCATTTTAGAATTTTCTCGATGACAGCTACCGCATAAAGCGGGTATATTTCTAATATATGTTGGGGATGCCGGATTTTTAGGAGACAAAACGTTATGATAACCATGGCAATCGCGACATGTGGGCGCATCTGGGTCTCCTTTAGCGACTGCTTTTCCATGAAGGCTGGAGTTGTAAGATTCGCCCTCTTCATCGTGGCAATTCTGGCAGGCGACTTTTTTAGGCAGCGTCTCATGCGGCAGGTTTTCTTCATCTACGTCCTCATGGCAGGAAACACAGCCGTTTTCGCCATGAATCGAATTCTTATATTTTTTTTCATTGACGTAAAGGTGAACCGTTTTACCATCGATCGTTGCGGTTAAAGTTGGGTCTGAATGGCAATCTAAACAAACCTCATCGTCAGCTAAAGATAGTGAAGGAGAGATGAGAAAAAATAGCAAAAACAATGGTATTTTTTTGATCATTTTTACCTGCTTTATCCTTTCCAATTGATGATTATACTGTAATTTAAAAATTTTTATATTAAAATCAAGCAAAATAAGAAATTTTTTTCTTGACATTTTGTTTAATTTTTTATATAATAAGACTATAATAAAAAATAAAGCAATTAGCAAGTCTAAATTAAAGGAATACCATGTCAATTTTGAGCCGTCGAAAATTTTTGAACTTCTCACTTATCAGCAGTCTCGGCTCGCTCGCCGCCGTTATATTTTATCCAATTATTCGTTTTCTCATGCCGCCCAAAACGCCGCAGGCAGCTCAGACAGAAGTCGTTGCGGCAAAGGTCGGGGAATTACAACTCGACTCCGGAAAAATTTTTAAATTTGGCAACGAACCGGGTATTTTGATTTTGCAAGAAGATGGCACTTACAAAGCATTTACTGCTATTTGCACGCATTTAGGCTGTATCGTTCAATATCGAGCTGATTTAAATATTATCTGGTGCGGTTGTCATAACGGGAAATACGATTTATTTGGAAAAGTCATTTCTGGTCCCCCTCCTTTACCTTTAACAGAATATAATGTTACAGTAATCAACGATAATATTGTTGTATCCAAAAAAGCTTGAGAAAGACAAATGAAATTATCAGATTGGTTTTTTGATCGCTATGCAGTTCAGAGCTGGATCGATTTTTTTAGAAAAAAGTATGTCCCGGTGCATAAACATTCTATCTGGTATTATACAGGCGGTTTTTGTCTGTTCTTATTTATGGTTCAGGTTGTCACCGGAATCCTCTTATTGCTTTACTATCGTCCTACAGCGGAGGCTGCTTTCGAATCGGTTCAGTTTATTATGACCAAAGTGAGATTTGGTTGGCTCATTCGTTCTATTCATAGCTGGTCTGCAAATCTTCTCATCGGGGCGTTGTTCATCCACATGTTTGCAAAATTTTTTCTAAAAAGTTATCGCAAACCCAGAGAACTTACCTGGGTAAGCGGTATGCTTCTTTTTTTGATCTTTTTAGGTTTCGGCTTTTCCGGCTACTTGTTGCCTTGGAATGAATTAGCATACACCGCCACCAAAGTGGGTACCGAGATGACGAACCTCGTTCCTTTTGTTGGGAAATATTTACTGGTATTCCTCAGGGGCGGAGAGCAAGTCTCCGGCGCAACGTTGACGCGTTTTTTCGGTTTTCATGTCGCGGTATTGCCGATTATTGTTACTGTGATTTTGGCCTTTCATTTATTAGTTATTCAAATTCAGGGTATGAGCGTCCCGATTAAATTGGAAGAACATAAATCAAAGTTAAAACAACTTCCATTTTTTCCGGATTTTATGTTGCATGATATGCTGGGGTGGCTCGTTGCTTTTGGCGTTTTAGCGGCTCTGGCGGCTTTGTTTCCCTGGGAATTGGGAACTAAAGCAGATCCTTTCATACCGACCCCTATTGGTATTCATCCGGAGTGGTATTTTGTTTTTACCTACCAAACATTAAAATTAGTGCCGTCAAGAATCTTTTTTATTGAGGGTGAAGTATTGGTCGTCTTCGGATTGGCTGTTGGGATTATTTTTTGGCTGCTCGTTCCCTTTTTGGATAGGAAATCGAACCAGGGAATCCCGGCTAAATTTTTTACCATAGTGGGAATTATTATTGTTATCTACATCATTGTGACCACGATAATGGGATATGTTATTCCGGCCTAATGCATTTGCGATTTCGTTGGTTATAATTAAATAAAAAAATGAAATTATCATTAGTTTTAAAAGAGAATTTCTATGAAATGGCTAAACATGTTCATCACAGCGATTTTTTTCTTTTTTCTTTATGCAAGTAATGGACTTGCTCAAAATAGTTGCATTATTTGTCACAAAAAATCAGAGGATACTGATTTAAAACGCCCGACAATGAAATTAGCAGATGATATTCATTTTAAAAATGGCATTACCTGTGAAAAGTGTCATGGCGGAGACGCCAATCCCGCTTTTCAGAAAGACGAAGAAGCGGCAATGGATGCAGACAAAGGTTTCATCGGCGTGCCAGATAAAGGAGATATCCCAAAATTGTGCTCTCGTTGTCATAGCAACGCTCAGTACATGAAAAAATTTAATCCGAATTTGCCTGTTGATCAATATCAGCAATATTTAACATCTCAGCATGGCAAGCGGTTATTAAAGGGCGATGACAAAGTTGCCGTTTGTAGTGATTGTCATGGAGTTCATAATATTCAACCTCCCAATGTAATCACCTCGAAGATATTTTCCGTGAATATCCCCAAAACATGCAGTAAATGTCATAGCGACTCAGTCTATATGAAAGACTATGGTATCCCCACCGATCAGTATGCTTTGTACAAGAAAAGCGTTCATGGCATAAATTTATTAGAAAAAGACGACCGTTCTTCCCCTTCTTGTACTTCCTGCCACGGCAATCATGGTGCTTATCCGCCTGGTGTGACTTCTGTTTCCAATATTTGCGGAACATGTCATGTGACGCAACGTGAAATGTTTCTCACCAGTCCTCATAAAGAAGCGTTTGAGGAAATGGATTTGCCTCAATGTATTGCCTGTCATGGCAATCATGGAATAAGCAATGTGAAACGGGAAATGCTGGGCGTTGGCGAAAATAGTTTTTGCATTAATTGTCACGATGAAGGTTCCGAGGGATATTTAGCGGCTCAAAAAATGGGCGCTGAACAGGATAGTTTGTATAAAAAAATTGAGCAAGCAAAACTTCTTTTAATGAAAGCAGAGAAAGCAGGCGTTGAAGTGAGCGAAGGCGAGTTTATCTTAAAAGAGGCTCACAATGCATTTGTTAAGACTCAAAACTCTGTTCACACATTTTCATACGAAAAATTTCATCAGGTAATTGTTCCTGGTTTTAAAACCGCTCAAAATGCAGTTCAGCAGGGTAGATTGGCATTAAATGAGGTTCAGAATAGAAGAAGATGGTTAGCTATCATTTCTATCTTAATTTTCATTGTCGCTATTAGTTTATATTTCAAAATTAAGGCGATGTCCAAGAGATAAAATGAGAGGGGGATGTTTAAAAAACCATGAACATTGTTACGGACCCGATTGATGTTTTGTAAGTAATAGACTTGGTCTAAAATCAGGTATTTTTAAAATAATCAAATAACAGAAGACTGTAACTTCAATATGATCCTGTGTTATGGGGTCGTTCTTTGTCCTCAAGATAACGTGAGTTTTCTCTTTTTAGAATGGACTTAATAATTGTTTTTGAAGACATATTTTTAATTGGCAGAAAAGGACGGCGTGTTTTTTATCATTTTTTAATTGCAAAAAAATGAGGAAGCGCCGTTTTTTTTGACATGTAATTATTAGCAGAAAAGGAAACTAATTGTGAAACGAATTACCGGCGCCAAGAAAAAAGTGGTCATTGCCAGCGGAATTATTTTAGGAATTTTAGTACTGCTTGTCGCAACGGCAGAATTTACTTCTCGCCCTAAATTTTGTACGACCTGTCATTATATGCAACCGTTTTACGATAGCTGGTCTTCTTCCTCTCATAAAGATGTACCCTGCGTAAAATGTCATTTTCCACCGGGATTGCAATCAGCCATTGAATCAAAAACAATTGGAATTGTTCATATTGTTAATTACGTTTCGCAATTTTACAAAAAGTCAAGACCCATGGCGGAGGTTAGCGACGCCAGTTGTCTCCGATCCGGATGCCATGACAAAAGACTTATCGCCGGCAAAGTGACGTTTAAGGGCGTTCATTTTGATCATACTTCTCATCTGACCAAGTTGAGACGCGGCAAAAAATTACGCTGCACCAGTTGTCATTCACAAATTGTTCAGGGTAAACATATTGACGTTACTGAAACGACCTGTTTTTTGTGTCATTTTAAAAATTCAGAAGGAGACCCAACGATTCACAAATGTACCCTTTGTCACGAGGCGCCGACCAAAGCAAATTCCACTAAAAATATTGCCTACGATCACACCAATGTTATTAACAAAAATATTGCCTGCGAAAGATGCCATACACAGATGATTATCGGCGATGGCGCTGTGCCCAAACAAAATTGTTACCATTGTCATTGGGAAGAAAAGCGACTGCAACGATACGATGATTTTGATTTTCTCCATAAAAAGCATATCACGGAGCATAAAATCGAATGTGAACAATGCCACACTCCAATACAACATAAATTGCCACAGACAAACAAAATAAATGCTCTGGATTGTTTGAGTTGTCACGTTAATTCCCATAAAGCCCAAATTACGCTATTTACCGGCAAAGGGGGATATGACGCGCATCCGGCACCCAATCCCATGTACAGCCGAACCATCACTTGCAAAGGGTGTCATGTTTTTCATGAAGATACGAAACAGGCGGCAGTCAACGGTTCGACATTTACGGCAAGCAAAAAATCTTGTCAGAATTGTCATGGTAAAGGTTTTTCCAGATTATTGGAACAGTGGAAATCAGAATCCCAGAAAAAATTGAACGAGCTTAAGAACGAATATGCGAAAACTCTACGTGAAGTTACCAAATCAACTTCTGCTAAGAAAACAAAAGCTGCTAAATTATTGAAAAGGGCAAAATACAATATCGATATCGTTGAACAGGGGAAAAGCGTTCATAACGTACAATTTGCAGATAATTTATTGCGGGGCGCCCATAATGATCTTGTGAAAGCGTTAAAAATAATTTCTTCGCCGTGGTCTCTTTCTGCTTATAAAGAAACAAGCAAGAATGTTCCGACAGAGTGTAATTCTTGTCATTATGGAGTGGTGTCAAAGAAAGTTCAGATTTTTGGAGTCGATTATTCTCATCAAAATCACGTAGTGAAACGTAAGATAGCGTGTAGAACTTGCCACTCCAATGATCGTCGTCATGGCGAATTAATTATCACAAAATCGAAATGTGCCAGTTGCCATCATAATGCAGAAACAGAAAATTGCAATACTTGCCATTCTTTGCAAGCTTCTGTCTATTCCGGAAAACTGCAGATATCATTCGCTGCCATTAAGCCTGATACAATGTTTCAATCGGAAGTTGCATGTACCGATTGCCACAATTACGCCGACAAGCAAACTGTTGTTGCAGATACAAACAGTTGTCTCGAATGTCACGACGAAGGGACGGTTGCGGATAATTATCTGACTCTCCGGGATAGCACAATAAATTCAATCCACGAGGTTGAAAGTTGGTTGAGAGATCATAAAAATTTGAATTTTACACCAGAGCAGAAAAAAGATGTTGAAGGGATGAAAAACGTACTCGCTATTATGAAAAATGATGGAAGCAAAGGTGTCCATAATCCAGTTTTTTATCATTCGGCGATGGATGAATTTCGAAAAAAAATCAAAAGTATAAATTCTTCAAAAGAGAAGAAATAATAGAACAGGATAATGATAGCTCTGAAGAAGCAGAGTAAATTTTAATTGATCGCTAAAAAACACCGGGAATGACTGAGTTGGTTTTTTAAATTGGTGAATCAATATTTTGCCGATATCCGGTGTTTTTCCGGATTCAATTTGCAGCTTTGGCGCTATGATTAGCGTTTTCTAATTATTATAGCATAAGGCAGGACAATGTCATGAATTATCTCGAGGACAACGAACCTATTTTTACCATTGGTATTGCAGCAAAAAAATTAGGCGTTTCCGTCCCTACGTTAAGAATGTATGAACATGCTGGTTTAATTTTACCCTATCGCAACAAAACAGGGAGACGAATATACTCGATCGCTGATTTGATGCGAATTGGCTTTATCCGGCGGCTCATAAAAGAGGAAGGGCTTAATTTAGCTGGTATTAGAAGATTAATTGCTCTTTTGCCTTGTTGGAATTTAAAGCCATGTTCGCCATCATCCATGAAAAACTGCCCGGCCTATTTAGATTGCAAAAAAATCTGTTGGATGGTGCCGGAAACAACGTGCAGGGATTCTCAGGATCAATGCCGTACATGTCCGGTTTATCT
Source organism: Calditrichota bacterium (assembly GCA_013152225.1). GTDB lineage: Bacteria > Zhuqueibacterota > Zhuqueibacteria > Residuimicrobiales > Krinioviventaceae > Hydrothermomicrobium. Next base: position 402 of record JAADGR010000037.1, on the reverse strand, counting down.
CCACACCTGTGATTCTGTGGATCACTTAAAGGATGTATTTGAAAATTTACGTGAATAATATTTTTGTTTGCAAGTAGGTGGGTTAAGTTTGGTAAACCACATGTTCACAGATTAATTTGTATATTGTCACACTAAGAAATACCAATCAATTAAGTGTTGCTCATAATGAAAGATAAAGTCATCATCTTTGCTGTTGCTATGCTAATTATTTTTTTATTAGGGGCAGTGGCTCATATCCAATATTTTCACACCAAACATAAAATTATCAATTTATCCAGTGAAAGACGGACTGTTTTAGCGCGACAAGCTGCGGTGAGTTTAGAAAGTTTTTTCTCGGAAAGGATAAAAGCGATTGAAATTCTTGCTAATATGCATAGCCGGCATATTTTTAATAGCGATCGT
>JAADGR010000254.1 GCA_013152225.1 Calditrichota bacterium | reverse complement strand
TTGCCGCTCGCAATTGAAATCGAATAGAAGTAACTTCGGAGATTGTATCCGCTTGCCAAAATAATTGACCAAAATTTGTTTCGCGGTTCAAGTCGTAAACCCCGGAGATGACCGATGAATTTTTATATCCGAGACCGGCAGGCACGGAATTACTCAAAGTCGGGTCCAAATAAACGGCAATATGTTTGTTGTTGGGCAGCCTGTCGACGTCCTTAAGCCCATGAAAGTTGCGATTAAATTGCCAGACAATTTGCCCTGTTTTTCCTTCTCTGCTTACTTCAATAATGCGATCATTTCCTTCATCCGCAATTAAGATATTTCCATCGGATAAAAAATCTGCATCTGAGGGCGTCTTCAGACCTGTTACAAGACTTGTATCCGTTTTACTACCGAATTGCCATACAATTTGACGCGTATCCCGATTGACGATAATAACACGGTTGTTTCCGCGGTCTGTGATAAGAACTTCGGATGTTGAATCCAGATAATCCACATCTATTGGAGCATTTAATGAATCGGGACCGATTTGCCAAATATTTGTATGCGTATCCTCGTCAACAATAATAACTCTGTTATTTCCCCGGTCAGCGATCAGGTACTCTTTTTTGCCGGGTATCTTGACGGCATCCTCAGGGTTTGATAATTCATTGTCATCAACACCCTCGAAACCGTTCGGGTCGCCGTATTGCCAATCTATGTTTCCAGCGAGATAATCGACTTTGATGACCCGATTTTTGCCTTCATCAACAATAAGAACTTTATATAAACCGTCTTCCTGCTGATAAATTTGCGAAGCGACAGGGCGATCGAGGTAATTAATATCGGTTACTTTATCGCTTCCAAAAGACCATACAATTGCTCTGACATCAGCGGCATCGTTGTATGCAAAAACCTTATGATTAATGCGGTCTGTTACGAGGTACAAATTCTGACCGTTTAATTCCACCCAGTCAACATCTTCAGCCGAACCGATGCTAATATCAGCAGGCCAATGCCAGTCAAGCCCATCCAAAGTTATATTCAACGTATCATCAATAATAAACTCCCGCACCGGTTCCAAACTGACTTGTTCGCCAATAATAATTCCAAAATCTTTATGTGTTTTATCAAATGTCGGAACGCCGTCTTCCCACGACTCTGATTTTACGCCAACCTGACTAAAACTCGTTCCCGGGAGTCCGAAATAGATGCAAGTAAGCATGAGCAGCAAAACAATATTTGAGACATTTTTCATGATAAAATTCCGCCTTAGAATGATTGATTTAAAATCATTTTAATCCAATACTTTTTAATTGGATAGTGAATACCATACTAACAATCTTTTGGGTTTAGAAAATTTCAGAAACCTGGAGAAATTATGCCCTTATACTCGTACCTATGCCAAATGCTATGGATAAAAATTTCGTTTCCTTATCATCAGATCTTGATGTCAGGATAATTGGGACTTTGGCGCCTAAAATGATACCTGCACATTTCGCCTGGCCAAGATAATTAAGCGCTTTGTAAAAGACATTACCGGATTCGATAGCCGGCATGATGAGAATGTCGGCATCTCCGCCAACAGGGCTTTTGATGCCCTTTATTTCGCAGGAACGCTTGCTGACAGCATTATCCAGTGCAAGCGGTCCATCGATGATGGCATCACCCAACTGCCCTCTTGCAGCCATTTGGGTTATGACAGCGGCGTCGACCGTGCAGGGCATTGCCTGGTAATTCACTTTTTCCAGTGCAGCGATGAGAGCAACTTTTGGTTTCTCCACACGCAAAAGCCTGGCAGCACCAACCACATTCTCAATAATGCTGATTTTCGCTTCGACATCAGGAGCAATATTCATACCTCCATCAGACATAAAAAGAAACTTGGGATAAGTGGGAAGCTCAAACAGTGCAGCATGAGAGAGAAGTTTTCCCGAACGCACGCCATGCTCCCGATCCAATACAGCGCGCAAAAGCGTGGCAGTAGAACATTTTCCTTTCATCAGAGTATCCGCCAAGTGCTCGCGAACCAATTGGATAGCTCTGACGACTGCCTGTTGTTCCGATCCCGTATCCATAACATCAAATTTATTAACATCGATATCATTTTTTTTGCATAATTCTTTAATCTTTTTTTTATTGCCTACAAGAACGGCATCGGCAATGCCCTGTTCATAGGCGTGAGAAACGGCCAATAAAGCATCTTCTTCCTCAGCCATAGCCACTGCAATCGTTTTTTTCGGCTGATTTTTGACCACTCCCAATAACTCATCGAATGAAGTAATCATATTACCCCTGACTCGTTTTTATATTGCTTCGCTTTTTCTTCGTTTTTTAAGACACGTAAAGCACCAAATGCAAGAGATTCCATCTCCTCCTCACCCGGAAAAACTAAAATCGGGGCAAGAAATGAACAACGATCTTTTACCCAGTTGATAAAAGTACCATCGTACGCAACGCCTCCTGTCAAAACAATTCCGTCAACATCACCTTTAAAAACGACACTTAAAGCAGCAATTGCCTTTGATAATTGATATGCTAATCCCTGATAAATTCTTTTTGCAAACTCGTCACCATCATTCATCCGCCTCTTTACTTCCTGCATATCATTCACGCCCAAATAAGCAACAACGCCGCCCCTGCCCTTGATCATTTTATAAATTGACTGTTGGTCATACTTGCCCGAAAAACAAAGTCTGACAAGGTCTCCTGCCGGCAGTGTGCCCGATCTTTCAGGGGTGTACGGGCCTTCCCCATCGAGGGCATTGTTAACGTCTGCAACAAGTCCGTGTTTGTGTGCAGCGACTGAAATGCCGCCGCCGAGATGAGCGATGATAAGATTTACTTCATCGTATCCTTTGCCTAATTCCGCAGCAGCCTTCCGCCCAACAGCTTTATGATTTAGAGCATGAAAAATACTTTTCCTTGGAAGTTCAGGATGACCCGAAAGACGGGCAATATCATCCATCTCATCAACAACAACAGGATCAACAATAAAAGCGGGCTTGCCGATTTGTTGTGCGAACCTGGCAGCCAAAAGCGCTCCTAAATTTGAAGCATGTTCGCCCTGCACTCCTTTTTTCAAATCAGCAATCATTGCATCGTCAACAATATAGGTGCCGCTGGGAATCGGTTTGAGTAAACCTCCCCTGGCAACGAAAGCATCAACAGTGTCGATGTCGATATTGTTTCTTTCCAATTGTTCTTGAATAGTTTTAATGCGAAATTCAAATTGGCTGAGGATATCGGGAAACACGCGAAGGTCTTCAGGGGAATGATGAATATTTTCCGTAAAGGTTTCTTGCTCATCAAGATATAATGCAATTTTTGTAGAAGTAGAACCGGGATTTATCACTATAATCCTGAGCATCAAACCTCCATGAGGGTGATAACTTTCAGTTGATTCAAACAAGCCTACAATATATAGTCAATTGAAAATTATTATACACAAATTGTAGTAAAAAGTCAAGTCCAACTATTATTCGGCTGAATAATGCACGAGCGATTCAACTCGATATTCTTGAATCTTTTCCCGACCGTTCAGAAAATCCAACTCGACTAAAAAGCAGCAACCGACGACATTCGCGCCCAATCGCTCGGCCAGCTTTGCCGTCGCCTGCACTGTCCCGCCCGTTGCAAGCAGATCATCGACGATGAGAACATTTTGTCCCTCTTTGAGCGCATCGACATGGATCTCAAGAGAATCTGTCCCGTACTCTAGTTCGTAATTTTCGCAAAGTTTTTTGTAGGGAAGTTTTCCGGGTTTTCGCACAGGCACCATACCTACCCCCCATTCATGGGCAAGAATGGCGGCGAAAATGAACCCTCTCGATTCAATTCCCAGCACAGCATCGACGTTGTCGTTTTCAAATAGCTGCCGCATCTGCCTGATGGCTTCCTGCAATGCTTTCCCGTCACCGATGAGCGTTGTGATGTCTTTAAAACCAATTCCGGGTTTTGGAAAATCAGGGACGTTCCTGATTTTTTCTTTTAGAAAATCCATAAGTACGTCGTCCTAATAGGTTATCTGAAAGTTTTTGTATTTATTTTCGAATTTTTGAAATTTAACTTGAACGCCTGTTACGCGAGAAAACCGCGAGCCCCGGCGTAAAACCTGGATAAAATCATTTATTTTTGACCTGGGACCTTCCACCTCGCATTTCACACTTCCATCGGGCATATTTTTCACATATCCTTTCAGGCCAAGAAAAGTCGCTTCCCGCTGAACAAAAAATCTGAAACCTACGCCCTGCACAGTGCCCATGACGTAAATTTTTGCCGATGCATCCATAAACTTTTTCTTTCAAGGATAAAGACGATAAATTGTTCTTGGAAACGGAATTGTCTCGCGAATATGATTCAAACCACAAATCCAGGCGACGGTTCTTTCGATCCCCATACCAAAACCGGCATGCGGGACGCTTCCATATTTGCGCAAATCAATATACCATTTAAAGGCTTCTTCCGGTAAATTGTGCGCTTTGATTTTTTTCAGCAAAATATCCAGATCATCTTCACGCTGGCCGCCGCCGATAATTTCACCATAGCCTTCCGGTGCCAGCATATCAACACACAATGCGTGGTCTGGTTGTTCCGGGTCTGCTTTCATGTAAAAAGCTTTCACCTGCGCAGGATAGTGAGTAATCATAACAGGCTTGTCAAATTTATTTGAAATTATCGTTTCATCTCCGCCGCCAAAATCATCACCATACACAAAATCTGCCTTTGCATCCTGCAAAATTTTCGCGGCTTCGTTATAATGTAATCTCGGAAACGGCCGTACGATTTTTTCGAGGAGTGAAACATCCCTTTCAAGGATTTCCAATTCCTGCTGTCGGTTTTTCAGCACGCGCCGGACAATGAATTCAACCATCCCTTCAGCCAGGTCCATGTCCTGGTTCAAATCGCAGTACGCAACTTCCGGTTCTATCATCCAGAATTCCGTCAAATGTCTGCGCGTTTTTGATTTTTCTGCGCGAAAGGTTGGCCCGAAACAATAGACTTTTCCAAAGGCCATTGCTCCTGCTTCCATGTAAAGCTGGCCGCTTTGCGTTAAATACGCTTTTTGATCAAAATAATCGGTCTCAAAAAGAGTGGTTGTTCCTTCGCAAGCTGCCGGTGTAAAAATAGGGGCATCAACAAGTGTAAAGCCCAAATCATCAAAATAATCCCTGGCGGCTTTGATTATTTCGTGCCGTATTTTCAGAATAGCATGCTGCTTTGATGAACGCAGCCATAAATGTCGGTGATCCATTAAAAAGTCAACGCCGTGCTCTTTTGGCGAAATCGGATATTCTTGCGCTTCCTGAACGATTTTAACATCTTTCACTTGCAGTTCTGCGCCGCCTTTTGCGCGCTTGTCCGCAACAACTTTGCCGGTCAATTCCAAAGAACTCTCCTGCGGCAGATGAAGACATTTTTCGAAAATATCTTCCGGTATATCGTTTTTGAAAATGACACCCTGAATGATACCGGTTCCATCACGTATCATTAAAAATATCAATTTGCCTTTATGGGTTTTATTATAAAGCCAGCCGGAAATTTTAACTTCATCTTCGACGTGTTCAAGAGCGGATGTGATATAAATCTTTGTCGCCATCGGATTCCGATCCTTTCTTTTTTCCTATTCCATTCATTACTATTTCGCTAACAAAACCGCCGAGTGAGAGAACCTCAAAATATGTTCTGTTGTGCTTCCCAGTAAAGCTTCCTTTATCCGGGAGTTCCCGTAAGCGCCAATTGCAGTCAGGTTAATATCATTTTCATGGGAAAATTTCACAATTTCTTTTTCAGGATGACCTGCTTCTACAAAGGATTTGGGCACGATATCATAATTTTTCAAATATTTTTCGGCTTCATGACAATTTTCTTCTCCGGCCTCTTTGTCATTTGAAACACAGAGGATTATGATCTCGGAACCCAGGTATTCTGCAAAATGCCCAACATATTGCAAAACCTTATTCGCATGCTGACTGCCATCATAAGCGATGAGGATCTTTTTAAAGGGACAAAATTCCTTATCAACGACCAGCATCGGTTTGTGAACACTTCGGCTAACGGCTTCCGTCGTTGCTCCCAAAGTCTTTTTGTCCCACTTGGCAAATTCTCCCCTTTTGCCCATGATGATCAGGTCAGAAAGATGTGCTTTTTCAACGATGGAATCAGCCGGCGCGCCCATCAATTTTTCTGTTTCAAAACTAATGCTTTCCTTGCTTAAAATTTGTGTGCACTTTTCCAGGATTTTGTCCGTTTTCTCTTCCAATATTTTTCGCGATTCATCCTGGTAGAGTCCGGATGGAATGATAGGAACAAAACCATCCGCACCAACAGCAGTGGCCCATTCGAAAACACGAACATCGGCTACTGTTATGACGCTGATATGGCTATGAAAAGCCTTTGCAAGAGAAATACCGGCAGTAAGAACCGAATCCGCATATAATGAGCCGTCCACGGCGAGCATGATATTTTTAAACATGATGACCTCCTGTTTATTGACGCGAAGTAAATTGCTTTGTTTGATAGCAGAGCGATTTTAAAACCAAACCTCCGGTTTCACTTCCCGCCCCATTAAATCTTCCATCGCTTTTTTGGGCTCTTTATTATTAAAAAGTACGCTGTAAACCTCCCGGCTGATGGGCATGTCGATATGATGTTTCTCGGCCAACGCAACGGCGGACTTGCAAGTGCGCACACCTTCTGCAACCATGACCATCTCATCGAGAACTTGCTGAAGAGTTTTGCCCCTGCCGATTTGTTCACCAACAAAACGGTTTCTGCTGTGGCGGCTCATGCAGGTCACGATCAAATCACCCATACCGGAAAGGCCTGCAAAAGTTAACGGATCGGCATTAAAGATGCGGCCCAGGCGGGCAATTTCCGCAAGACCACGCGGCTGCAACGCGGCTTTGGTGTTATCTCCAAAGCCGGCACCATCGCAAATACCGGCTGCAATGGCAATGACATTTTTAAGCGCGCCGCCCAATTCCACACCAACAACATCATGGCTGCGATAAATTCTGAAATGGCGGCTGTTCAATGCCTTCTGAATATAGCTTGAAACCTCGTCCTTTTTTGCCGCAACAACTACCGCGGTCGGGATATTCTTGCTGACCTCCTCTGCATGACTGGGCCCGGAAAGGACGGCAAAATTTGTAAAATCAAAGTCGGACAATTCCTGTTTGACAATTTCGGAAATTCGCAGGTGAGAACCGTTTTCAATTCCTTTTGTACAACTGATAAGAAGCGAGGATTTTGGAAATATTTTTAAAGTAAGCTGTTGAATGACGCTGCGCGCAACGTGGGACGGGACGACCAGCAAAGTGATTTTGGAATTATGAACCGCCTGCCCGAGATCGCTCGTGATCGTAATTTGATCTCGGATTCGCGCACCCGGCAACACCGATGGACGCTCGCGTGTTTCATGCAGTCGCTGCGCCATCTGCGGATCAAATTCCCACAACGAAACATGATGCCCCACATCGCTGCAATGATTTGCCAGGGCAATCCCCCAGCTTCCAGCCCCCAGAACGGCTATTTTAATCGGATGTGCGTTCACAGAGTGCGCTATTTTTTAACTACTGTTCCAATTTTAACCGGCTTTTCGCCGATATTTTTTAAAATCTGAACGACCTCTCTACTGGCATCCGCTTTCGTGATAAACACAAGCCCAATACCCATATTGAAAACCCGACACATTTCCTGATCAGAGATTTGACCTAACTCCTGAATCAATTTAAATTCTGCCAAAACATCCCAGGCCGTCCAGTCTATTTGCAAAGATAAGCCTTTTTTTAGCAGCCTTTTTGTATTGCCTTCAATTCCGCCGCCGGTGATATGACTAATACCTGCAAGTCCTGCTATATGGCGAACGGCTCTGACGGGTTTCAAATAAGAGCGATGCACCTTGAGTAAAGTATCACCCCATGTTGAGGACAACTCTTCTTCGTATTTCCGCAGGTCAACCGGGGCGACTTGAAACAATACTTTACGTGCTAATGAATATCCGTTTGTATGCAAGCCAACGGATGGCAAACCGATTAGTTCATCGCCTTTTGCAATGTTTTCGCCGTTTATCACATTTTCCCTGTCAACCACACCAACAATCGCACCGGCGAGATCGTATTCTCCTTTGCTGTAAAAACCCGGCATTTCTGCGGTTTCGCCGCCAATGAGCGCACAACCGTTTTCCCGGCAGGCTTTGGCCATACCGCTTACGACCTGAGCAGAAGCCCCGGCGTCCAGTTGCTGTGTGCCGATATAATCCAGGAAAAAAAGCGGGTCTGCGCCGGACGTCATAATGTCGTTCACGCAATGATTAACCAAATCCTGGCCGACCGTATCGTGCCTGTTCATCATAAAAGCAATTTTAAGCTTTGTGCCGACGCCGTCGATGCTTGAAACGAGAACAGGATTCTTGTATTTGTTCTTGTCCAGCGCGTAGAATCCGCCAAACAAGCCGATTTCCTGAACAACGTTTTCGTTAAACGTTGATTTTGCCAAAGCGGCTATTTTTTTTGTTGAAATGTCGGCGGCCTCCAGGTCAACACCCGCGTCCTTGTAAGTAACAGCCAATTAGGCTTCTCCTTTTTGTGAGAGATATTTCTTCCTGACTTTTGTAAGAAAATCCAGTGTGTCCATTTCCCGGTAGTCAGGGTATGTCCATGGATTTGTTCGAAAGGCACCATTGCGCCAGTAAAGCTGTACATCGCCGTAAATCCCCTGTCCCAGGTAAATGCGATGACCATAATTTTTGGTTGTTGCCAGCACGAGCTTTGGTGTTTCAATATAGCCGGGATCGATGTTTACGGAACGCTTGGCATCTTTACTGAAAAAGCTTTCAATCTTATTTGACTCAAGCTTTATGGAGACAATTTCCATGGGATCAATGAGCGCCTTAAAACTGCAAAAGAATTTGAAAAGCTCCTCTCCCATTTCTTTCAAATAGTATTCTGTATGCGTAAAAGCAAAAACATTACTTTTTTCATCAATCGTCCCAAAAGCTTCCGTCATCTTTTGCAGCACATCATCAAGATGGACGTCCTTTTGATAACAGACAGCCGAAACGAGACAAACTTTTTTAGCAATACGCGGAATACCCATTATACCCATTCTAAAATCAGACGGCGTAAATATCTAAAATATCGCTTTCAAAGTCAAGGGAAAACTGGAACCGGTATTTATAAAAAACCCCGAAAATCTTCGGGGTCTTCAAAAAGCTATTTGGAATGCATCGCCGGATTTTCAATCTTTTTCAGCTTTGTGCCGCAATAGGGACAGAATTTGTAATCACTGTTTGGGAACAGGTGTGATTTATCTTTTGTGCATTGCATAATAAAAGTTGGCTGAAAAGTTATATGCACGGTTTTGCCGTTTTCCTGGTCGATTTGCAGGGCGAATTCTCCACGAGGCGTTTTTCCCTTTAAATAAACATCTGCGTATTCGGGCCGTTTGATCCGGGAGTTCAAAACAGTGCCGTCCCAGTCACGCAAACGGGCCTCTACTTCGACCGTACTGTAGTGGCGATACCCCTCGGCATCAATATCCTTGTAATCTTTTCTCTCATTCTCTGCTATAAACTTTTTCCAATATACCCTGGTGGGTTTGAGCGTCATTTCCGCGATGTGGTCCAAATGAACAATTTCTCCGTTTTCCAACGGAATTTCTTTCAATGTCGGATAATCGGACGGAAGGTAAACACCATATCCGGCAAATTTAAAATCCAGCTTCAGGTCCATGACCTTTATCACTTCTTTACCGGAATCCGGCTCTACTAACGCGGTGACAGGAAAATCAGTTTTTGACTGTGAATGAAGAAAAGTAGCGT
>JAADGR010000152.1 GCA_013152225.1 Calditrichota bacterium | reverse complement strand
CCCAAACCGTCCGACTGGTCTTCATCGGTTTGGAAACTGCAGAGTAAACGCTGATCCTGGAGCAAAATGCCCCACGGCGCGCTTGCAAGTTTGCCTGATTTTTCCGGCTGATAAACAAGTTGCCGATTCTTCCACGTCTTACCCTCGTCACTGCTGCGTACTACTTTTATGACAAAAGGATTGGCCTCATCTGTGGCTTCGAAAAAACAGAGCCAGTCGCCATTCGTCAATTTGACGACACTCGGCATGCCATCTCTCGATTGAGACTGCTTGGTTGTGATAGTAACCTGTCCCCATGTGCGTCCCCGATCAGTGGAAACGCGCTGTGCGATGACCTGAGAATATTGCGGCGCGAAAGCTTCGCTGGAATAAAATGCAATGACGGTACTGTCCGACAGGGGGAGCAAAAACGGTTCCCAGAGGCCGCGGGAATCGTGGTCTATGGTGCCGACGACATGCCAGGAGTTGCCGCTATCGGAACTGGCGCTGAGTTTTATATTGAAACTCGTGTTCGACACAACTTCGCGAAAGGCACACAGGATCGTGCCGTCCTCACACTGGACAAGATGTGCATTCGCCGCATTATAAGATGAGGAATAAACCGGATCGAGTCGCTGCCAGGTCATTCCAGCGTCCATGCTTTTTGCGAGACCGATAAAAGTTGACGCTGAATTTTCATTCGTGTCAAAAGCGCACAATAAGGAGCCGTCATCCATTGCAATAATCGCGGATACCAGACGCCGCCGTTTTCGGGCACCACCACCGTTATCGGCTGCGACGCCCAGGTGATGTCCGGCAGAGAAGGCTGCGGCGAAATGGGTGTTTGATCTTTGGAACAGGAGAAAGAGCCTAGTGAAAAACAGAAAGAACAAATGAGAATGATGATCCGATTTAGTTGCAAAATTGTATCCTCTTAAATTTAACTTTCATGTCATTGCGAGCGAAAAGGAATGGAGCGAAACAATCTTATGGTTTACAGGCAGTTATGAGATTGCTTCGTCGTTCGTTCCTCACTCCTCGCAATGACAAACATTTGTTACATTTTGACCCTTAACAAGATCAGCATGCCAAATCCCACGTTCCCTCGTCTTTTTTTCAGAGTATCACTCTGTAATCAGTTGCATTCCATCTTTGGGGAAGTGATTATTTTGTCCTAAATCATTTTGTCTTTTATGTAGAGATGAAGAATAACCCGCACAATTTGTTCAGCCGTTCGGGCCAATAATCTTTCTGATGAGGCCATCGCTTCTTGCAAACCCATCGGCTTGTCACAAATTGAAAACGCAGCAGTCACGCCGAGCTTTTGCATGCTTGTCCCGGAAATATCCACACTGCCGGCAAGTGCAATGACCGGAATGTTTTGTTTGCGGGCAGCATCCGTCACACCCGCGATGGTTTTGCCAAACACGGTCTGCTCATCGATCCTGCCTTCGCCGGTGAAAATATATTGTGCATTTTCAATTTTGCGGGAAAAATTGCATGCGTCCAGGACGAGCCGAATTCCCGGCTGCAGCTGTGCATTTAAAAATGCAACCAGTCCGCCGCCCAATCCGCCGGCTGCACCCGCACCGGGAATGTCTCGCACATCCCGAACTTTGTGTGCAACAACTTTTGCAATGTTTTCCATGTTTTTTTCAAGCGCCCTGCATATTTCCGCGTCGGCGCCCTTTTGCGGCGAGTAGGTATAGACAGCACCGTTTGCACCCAGCAGCGGATTCTCCACATCACAGGCAGTTAAAATTTCAGTTTCTTTCAGCGCCCCTGCAAGGCCGCTCGTATCAATCGTTGCCACCTCGCCCATTAGCCGACCGTTCATCTTTTGTGTGATTTCGCTTCCGTCTTTGCGGAAAAATTTAACGCCAAGGGCCTGAGCCATGCCGGTGCCAAAATCTGTCGTCGCCGAGCCGCCGATGCCGACAATGATTTTCCGGCATCCTTTTTTCACTGCCGCGGCAATCAGTTGTCCCGTGCCGAAAGTCGTGGTTTCCAACGGATTCCTTTTGTCCTGCGGCACAAGCGGCAGACCGGACGCGGCCGCCATTTCGATGACAGCAGTTTCCCCATCGCCAAGAAAACCCCATTCCGCCTGAATCGGATTGCCCAAAGGATCAACTACACCAGACGTTACAAACGATCCATCCGTCGCATGAACCAGCGCATCGACCGTGCCTTCGCCGCCATCGGCCAGGGGAATTTTCACAATTTCACAGTCCGGCAAGGCAGAGCGAACTCCTTTTTCAATGGCTTCGCAAACGTGAAAGGCGGACAGGCTGCCCTTAAATGAATCCGGTGCGATGACGAGTTTTATTTTATTCATGAAGCAAAGTTCCGGGCATAAACAGCATTTCAGGAGGAAAACTCTCAAAACGAATTTTGTCGTAACGGTGGTCCGTGCCGTATTCGAATAAAATGCCGATTTTTCCATTAGGCAATTTTGCCATGCAGGAATAGGCGGAAGGACCGGCATGTATGAGTTTGGCGTTAGACCAAGTATTGCAATCATCAAAACTGGTTTTAATTGTCATGTGAGTTCGTCCTTCGGGAACGGCAGGATTAGAAAATAAAAACATATTCTCATCATTAAAAGCCCCGTAATTGATCAAGCTCGCCTGGCATCGTGACTCGACTAATTGCTGGTCAGGCCGGATGTCCGACCATGTCTCACCGCCATCTTTACTTTTGGAAACTGCCCGGCAATGGTTGTCGTTGTAAGAACGCATATTCATGAGCAGCGATCCGTCGGACAACTCGACAATCTGGCTCTCGTTGCATTGCGGTCTGATGGGCTTACTCATCTTCCAGGTCTTGCCGTGGTCATCACTGATTAAAACATGAGAACCGTATCCAAACGGCGCTCCGGCAAGATGGCCTTGGGGATCGTCATAACTGTGATTGGCCGGAATGAGCAGACGCCCCTTAAATTTTCCCGTTCCGAGTTGTATGCCGACGCCGGGCCCGGTGGCGTACCAGCCCCACGAAGGGTTTTTGCAGGTCTTCGATAGATCAACCGGCTTTGACCAGCTTACCCCGTCATCATCCGAAAAACAAACAAATGGCCGCCGTGTATCCCGACTTTCTTTGCAGATGATGCGCCTCTCCGTATCCAAGCCTAAATTCCATGTCATAAAAAGCCAGATACGTCCGTTTTTTTCATCAACCACAGGGCAGGGATTGCCGCAAGTATTTTGTCCATCGTCCCAAACAATTATCTTCCGGCTCCAGGTTGCACCGTTATCCGTGGATATTTTCAACAGCAAATCAATATCACCGGAATCGCCGCCTTTACGTCCTTCGCAAAAAGCGAGCAGGGTGCCCTTCTTTGTTAGCAGCAGAGAGGGAATTCTGTAATTCTTGTAATTGCCTGTCCCATTTTGCCACAAGTTTATTGCAGAGGCGTGTTGTCCTACCACGATATTCACCAGGGGAAAAATGACAAAGATGGCTAATAATATCTTTCGGATTTTTGTCTTCATCAAAAATTATCTTTCGTGGTTTGGATATGCCCACAAATACAGGCAAAACGATTTGGGGCAAGACTATTTCTCTAAACCTTCATTCGCGCTGCATTTTGGATTTTATTTATAATTTGATATTTGAATTTTGTTAATTGCGGCTTCGCAGCATGTTTTAGGCGGCGATTTTTTCTTCAGGCAAGGCTACGTCTACGAAAGCGAATAGCAGTTCAGAAAAATCCGGATTTTCAAGATGCTCTGAAACGGGCCTTCCCCGGGGGATTTTCTTGCCTGTCTCGATGTATGCATTTATATTTGCTTTTATCGCTTCGATCGCAGATTTTTTGGCATCCTCGATATCTTTGCCATGGGTAACAATCGCTAAATCCGGCACTTGTACGGAGAATCCTTTTTCAAGTGGTTCTAATGCAATTAAAAAACGCATCAATTAATCTCCAATTTAATTTTTTTTACAGTATTTATTGCTCTGCCAACAGGAACATCCTTTTGGGGATGAACAATAGTTACAATGAACCGGCTTTTCTCATGTTTAAAGTTGTAATGATCGCCTTTAATACTGACCTGTTCCCAACCATATTCCCTGGCGAGCTTGATTAATTCCCCACTTGTATATCGTTTTGGCATTTTATTCTAGTTGTTAATATATTCAATTTATAAAACCTATAAATAAAATAATGAAAAAGCAAGCAAAAGATATTGTTAACTTGAATTTAATTATAAAATGTTTATTTTAAGCATTGCCGAAAGGAGAAATGCCATGAAGACATTATGGATTCTGATTTTGTTTGCCGGTTCCATTATTTTAACCTGTCAAAAATCCCCGGAAAACGAAAATGGACAAAGCTATTCATTGCCGAAAATTCAATTTCAAAAAGCCAAACCCGTCTGGCCAAAAGGAAAAGAGTTGGAGAAAAACATCACCATTGCTTTTCGCGGCCGTTTTGAAAAATCGCAGACGGAAAAGACAATCCTGAGAATCACCGGCGCGACGCTCTATCGCATTTATTTGAACGGCGCGTTTATGGGCCACGGTCCGGCGAGGGCTGCACGCGGGTTCTTTCGTGTGGATGAATGGGACTTGACTCCAAAGTTGAAAAAGGGGACAAATATCGTCGTCATTGAAGTGGCCGGATACAATGTCAACAGCTACTACTTGCTCGATCAGCCGTCTTTCTTGCAGGCCGAGGTTATTTCCGCTGATAAAGTTCTGCTCGCCACCGGCAGTGCTGCCAATAATTTTGAGGCCGCCCGGATTGCAGAGCGCATTCAAAAAGTGCCGCGTTACAGTTTTCAACGTCCTTTTATTGAATGCTACACCTTGGGAACGGACTCGTACAAGTGGCGTTGCGATCTTTCCGTTCCCATGAAAACACTGACCTGTGAAATCGTCTCACCCCGGAAATTGATTCCGCGGCGCGTGACTTTTCCAGATTTTCATGTTCGCTCCCCCATAAAGATTTATTCCAAAGGAAAAATCAAAACCGGAGTAAAACCGAAAAAATATTGGAAAGATCGTTCATTAACGAAAATCGGCCCCAAACTGCGCGGTTTTAAAGAAAATGAACTGCAATTAAATCCATCCATAACCATGCAGGAAACGGTTACGGCTTCTGCCGTTCACATCGATAAAAAGTATGAAAAACCAAAAGCCATCTCTTTGACTGAGAATTCTTACACTATTGTCGATTTCGGCGTTAACCTGACGGGATTTGTCGGCGCGACAATCACCTGCCGAAAACCGACTCGCCTTTTTTTTGTGTTCGATGAAATTCTTTCCAACAATGATGTGAACTTTCGCCGGCTGGGCTGCATTAACATTGTCGGTTATGATATGCAGCCCGGTGAATACAAGGTGGAGTCTTTTGAACCCTACACCATGCGTTACCTCAAACTCGTCGTTTTCAACGGCGCGTGCACTGTGAAAAATATTCACCTTCGTGAATATGCGGATTCAGACATCGCCCGGGCATCTTTTCATAGCAGCAATGAAAAGCTGAACAAAATTTATGCAGCCGGCGTGGAAACCTGCCGCCAGAATGCGGTGGATATTTTTATGGATTGTCCGTCGCGCGAGCGGGCGGGCTGGCTGTGTGACAGCTATTTTACTTCCCGCGTCGCCAATGATTTGTCCGGAAACACATTGATTGAAAAGAATTTTTTGGAAAACTTTCTCCTGCCGAAAAAGTTCAAATTTATACCCGACGGCATGTTGCCCATGTGCTATCCGGCCGATCATGACAACGGCGTTTTCATCCCCAATTGGGCGATGTGGTTTGTTGTGCAGTTGCCGGAGTATTTACATCGCAGCAATGATCGCGATTTAGTGAATGCATTAGAGCCGCGCGTGCTCAGGTTGTTCAAATACCTGAAAGGTTTTGAAAACGATGACGGCTTGCTGGAAAAACTGGATAGCTGGGTTTTTGTCGAGTGGTCCGAGGCGAACAAATTTGTGCAGGATGTGAATTATCCAACGAATATGCTGTACAGCGCGACGCTCGCTGCTGCAGGGCGATTGTACAACAGAGCGGATTTGCTGCAAAAAGCGGAGAACATCCGTAAGGTGATCCGCAAACAATCATTTAATGGACATTTTTTCGTGGACAATGCCATGCGTCAAAAAGACGGGACACTGCATGTTACCGACAACACCACTGAAGTCTGTCAATATTATGCGTTTTATTTTGATATCGCTTCGCCTGAAAAGTACCCGGAATTGTGGCGCGCGCTGGTTGAGGATTTCGGCCCGCAAAGAAAGCAAAGCGGCGCTTATCCAAAGGTCTTTCCGGCCAATGCTTTTATCGGCAACTATTTGCGTCTGGAACTGCTATCCCGCTACGGCAAAACAGCACAACTCATGGACGAGTCCGTCGATTATTTTCTCTACATGGCCGAGCGCACCGGCACCCTGTGGGAAAATATTTCTCCGAATGCAAGCTGTGATCACGGGTTCGCTTCCCATGTTGTTCACGTGCTTTACCGCGATGTATTGGGAATTTATGATATCGACATTGCCAGGAAAAAGATAATCCTTCGATTCAGTGATGTGGATTTGCAGCAATGTGAGGGGCAAAGGCCGGTTGGAGAAGAAATCCTTTCTCTCAAATGGTGGAAAAATGACGGGACACTCTATTATCATCTCCAGGCTCCAAAGGAATTTGAAACGGAGGTAAAAAATTTGTCCGGCCTCAGGTTAAAGCGTGCGCAGGTGAATTAGCATAAAAAATTAACTGTTTACGAAAAATCGAATTGCAACATGCTGTCATGCCCGAATGCTTTTATCGGGCATGCATTAATGACAAATTCTTAAAAAGTCGAAAAGCATGTCATCGCGAGGAGCGGAGCCCCGAATTATCGGGGAAGCGATCTTTATAAAACAGCACGTTAGTCGACATCCAGATTGCTTCGCTTCGCTCGCAATGACATTTTCTGACTTTTTACGAACGACTCATTCGACTCATTAATTAAGAAAGGAAACAAATGACCGGAAAAAAACTGCTGAAAAAATCAAAAGACGGAAAAACGATCTACGGCACAGCGATTTTATCGACATCGCCGAATTGGCCGTCCGTGGTAAAAGAGACAGGTATCGATTTTGTTTTTCTCGACACCGAGCACATTCCCATTGGTCGAACCATTCTGTCCGAAATGTGCCATATTTATAACGCCCTGGGATTGCCGCCTATTGTTCGTATTCCCTCCCCCGACCCGTTTGAAGCGTGCAAAGCCCTGGACGGCGGCGCGGTCGGCATCATCGGCCCATACATCGAATCGGCGGAACAGGTGCGGGCGTTGGTCGGCGCCACCAAACTGCGACCGCTGAAAGGTAAACGGTTACATGCAGTGCTGGAAAATCGCGAGGCGCTCGAAGGCAAGTTAAAAGAATACCTCGAAAACAGAAATGCAGATAATATTTTAATCATCAACATCGAAAGCATTCCGGCCATGGAAAACCTGGACGAGATTCTCTCCGTACCCGGCCTCGACGCCGTCATCATCGGCCCGCACGATTTGTCCTGCAGCATGGGATTGCCGGAACAATACCACAATCCCGATTTTGAAGCAGCGCTGCAATCCATTGTCACAAAAGTCCGAGAAAAAGGCCTGGCCGTCGGCGTCCACTTTTCCGAAACCCCTGACCTGCAAGTCAGATGGGCAAAAGCCGGGGTAAACATCATTATGCACAGTTCGGATATTTCGATTTTCAGCCAGGCTTTGCAGCGGGATATTGCAGAGATTCGCCGGGCGCTGGGAGAGGACGGCTTTGAAGCAGGTGAAAAGGGCAGGGTGATTATTTGAGTCAAGTCTTCCTGATTTTTGAGGCGTGAAAGTGATATAAACTTAAATTCGTGATGCGGATACATCAAGTGCTGCTGGAATGGCGATCAGAAGATTATCTTTTTCCCATCGTCATGAAATTCTAATTTAGACAGATGTTCGCACCATCAGCAATGTCCTCGCGGTGCATTCCTGAAATATCCCTATATTCACAAATTCCTGCTATACTTTTTTCAAAATATTTAGCTTGCAATTACTTTATGTGATCACTATATTTTATTGATCACAATTAATGATCAACATAAAATAGCGATCATGAGGGAAAAAACACATGGAAAGTGAGACACTGCAAAATGCAATCAATATTATAAAATCACTGAATCCTGTGACAGATGTCAGGGTTCGAGAAGAGGTCGTGACGAATAGTTTGCGATTCGATGCAGAAATCGAAATAATTACACGCGGTCAAAGCACCTTATTCCTTGCAGAAATTAAACCGATATTCACGCGACAAGCTTATGAACAATTAATTATCTCTCTTTCTGATTACCATCGAAATCTCCTGGTGGTTTCTGAGTATATTAATCCCAAGATTGCACGGGATTTAATTTCAAAAAATATTTATTTTGTAGATTGTCAAGGCAATATATTTTTGCAATTGGGTGCGCAAATACATATTGAGAGATTAGGCTATAAACCAGAGAGAAAAAGTTTTCGTTTATCCGGGAGGTTGTTTCAGGCCAGTGGCTTAAAACTATTATTCACTTTGCTAACCGAACCGGAAGCTGTAAATGAGTCATATCGGGAATTGGCAAGCAAGTCTGGGGTTTCTTTTGGTACAGTTCAGTTGTGCATGAAAGAACTGTTGGCAAAGAAATACATGCAAAAAGTAGCCAAGGACAATTTTCTTCTTACGAACAGGAAAAAACTTTTTGATCAGTGGGTATTGAATTATGCTGAGCGGCTAAGACCAAATCTGGCCTTGGGCATGTTTATGGTCCCCCCATCCGGCGTGTTACATTTTTTAACGGATACCAATAATTTTTTCGCCGCAAGCGATCAACTCTGGCTTTTAGGAGGAAATGCCGCGGCCAACGAGCTGATTCATTATTATCGTGATGAAACAATGATTGTTTTCATCAAACAAGAGGTCGTTAAATTTTACATTAAAGAATTCCGGCTTGCGCCTTCTCCAAACGGACAACTCACACTAATGAATTTTTATTCGAAAAACATACGGTACGATAACCCCGAAACCGTTTTCCCAATCGTGCACCCCTTATTTCTCTATTCTGAGTTAATTTATCAGTCAAATGAAAGAGCCTCGGAAGCTGCAATGATGATTTATAGAAAATATTTGGAGCGCATAATTCGTGAACCTGAATATTAGTGAAGTCGCAATTTTGCGCAAAATGGATTTATTTTTACAAAAGCTGGGGATTCCCTATGCCATCGTCGGTGCAAGAGCCTTGGTTTTGTTGATTGAACTAAGGGAAAAAAGAGGCAAAGGCTTTGGTGCAAGACCCACCCAAGATATAGACTTTGTTGTCTCGATCGACAATTGGAAACAATATGAAAACATGAAAAGTGAACTAGCAAAACTTGGCTTTTTTCAAAAATCGCAGGAACCTGAGCATAGGTTTTTCTTTGATGAAATCCCCATTGATATTATTCCTTATGGAAAGGGATTAATCCGTGATGGTAAGCTGATTTGGCCGAAATCCGGCATTGTCATGGAAACTGCGGGATTGAGCGAAGCATTTGAACATATAGATTATGTCAGATTGCAGAAAAATGTTGTTGTGCCCGTTGCCTCTTTAACGACCTTGATTTTTTTAAAGATCATTGCTTTTCAGGATAGAAATTATTCAAGAGACCTGATCGATATTCAGATATTATCAATCGAATTTTGTATCAAGAAACAAAAGTGGAAGAAGAGTCAAATCGTCGTGAACAACTGTTTTGGTTATTTCAAGCCTTCAGAAAGGGGTTTGAAATGTAATCTATACGATGCATTTGAATTGCCTCCATACGTTTGTATATTTTCTCCAAATTTGTTTCAAGTGTGACAAAAAAGGATGTAGTTTATGGAAAAAGCCAATCGTAGCCTGGCCTCGGGAGAATGGCTTTAATATCATGTATGATAATATCGTAAAAAGTCCTAAAATGTCATTGCGAGCGAAGCGAAGCAATCTGGATGTCGGATAAAATGCCGGTTTTTAGGGATTGCTTCCCCGATAATTCGGGGTAGACTCTCGCTTCGCTCCTCGCGATGACATACTTTTCGACTTTTTACGAATTACTCATGTATGTTTCAGAGTTTATGCCCTTCATTCATTTTGATCACACTGATTTTTTCAAATTCCAAAATATACTCTTGATGTCGAAAATATAGTGAGCAAAGTTTTCCGCAATCCCGCGTAGCTTCCAATAACGCTTCTTTATGCAACTTGATTTTGAGCAGGATAATGCGTAATTTTATTTTTACAGTTGTAATAAAAAAAATTCGCACTATTCTCAGAGTAAATGATGATAAATCCCGTTTTATATTATTCAACAAATAAGCAGGCCAAACCTGTAACCTTTCGCGAAGCGCTTTTACAGGGCTTGGCGCCCGATCGCGGGTTGTACATGCCAGAAGAAATCCCGGCAGTATCCCCACAAAAAATCCAAATGTTTTCCGATATGCCCTATTATGAAATCGCTTATACGATTCTCATAAAATTTCTAAAGGGACAAATCCCCGATGATGCACTGAAAAAACTGGCTAAAGAAGCGTACAATTTCAGTATTCCTCTGGAACA
>JAADGR010000475.1 GCA_013152225.1 Calditrichota bacterium | reverse complement strand
ATCCGCTTCGAGATTGTGGCACGGCGTCCAGTCGATATTTGTAATATAGCGCAGGCCGCCGTACTCCGCATCCCACCCGTGCTCCAAAGCCGCGAGAACAATTTTGATGGCCGTTTGTACCAGTTCCTCGTTGTTCGTTTTTCGCCCCACCTCCATCATCATCCACGCGCTTTCGATGCTGTGCCCGGGATGGAACATCCGTCCCTCGGGAAGATCGAGCATCGGCGTTCCGTCCATGGCGACATTTTCCAGCAAAGCACCCAGTTCGGGCTTCCAGTGTCTTTGCAAAACGGATTCCACGGAAAGATCGATGTCCCGCTCAAATTTCTGATCCGGCCAGACATCGTTGTACACCCAGGCAACGGTCAGCCGCACCATGTCATGGGCGTGGAGATGAAATTCTCTTTTAACCGGGTAGCCGAGCAAAGGCGTGTCCTGCGGCTGCCCGAGCCGGGGAATCAAACGGTCGTACATGGCCATTGCTTTTTCTTTCAATGCCGCATCGCCCGATATTTTGCAATACTCGGCCACGGCAATTGCCGCAAACACTTCGGTGTAGATGCTCAGAATCGTCGATAGCGGTTTGCCATGGCGATCAAGACGAAAATACATTTTACCGTTTTCGAGAAAAGCATATTTCAGCATAAAATCGAGACCATGGCGGGCATCCTCGCGCCAGCGATCTTTTTGTTTGTAATTATTAAACAGGTGGCTGAACATCCAGATTTCGCGCCCGGTCATCCACATATCCTTGTCGCCGGAATAGGCCTGGCCGTCGCGCCCGAGCCGGGTCAAATAGCCGCCGTATTCTTTATCAATGGAATGCTTTTTCCACCACGGGACAATATCGTCAAACAGCGCGGCGCGATAAATTTCCTCAAGTTCTTCTGCCCGCGTCGGCGGCAAAAAGTCGTTTCGATCCGAGCTTTTATTTTCAGGTGATAATTCAGATTCCGTCATGAAACTCCTCCTCAAAATGTCAGCATCATTTTTTGATATTTTTCAAAATGTTTTGCAATTTTGCTGTCGGCGGTAAAATCCCACAGATTGGTTTGCAATTCCTGCATGGCGAGCATGGAAACGATCCAGCCCTGAGTCCAGCCGGTTTCGGTGCTCCAGGCGCCCCAACCGGCATCGGCGTTGGAGGCCCAGTATTCCCAGCGATTGAAATCAAAAGCGCGGAACCATGCGCCGTCCAGTTCCGGATGCGCTTTGGAACGCACCTGAATCCGTATCATAAAATCGGCAAGTTTTTCCACAGCGCGTTTTAATTGTGCCTCGCCGGTAGCTGCGGCGGCTTCCGTCAGACTGAACAAAGCAAAGTTCGAGGTGTAAAGCATGTCCGCCAGGGGATCGCCATTTTCCTGGATGAGCGGCGCTTCGGTTGTGCCATACTCCCGGTTTGATTTCGGCGGCGCATAACTGCCGTGCCCTACATGACCAATTTCCTCGCGGATGGCTCCGCAGGTATCCTGAAAAGACAACAGGTCATCCGTAATTTGCTTGAGCCATGCCCGATGTTCGGGCGTATCTTCCACGCGAATCAACCAGGCCAGCGGCAGCACCATGCGCGCCCGTTCCTGTTGCAGGCCGTTGGTCCAGTGCCAGTTATCGGGGTAGGCTTGCATCATTTTTCTGATTCCCGTTTTCGTGCGATCCAGCAAAGGTTGATAGTTTGTCTTGTTATAAAGCCAGAGATAACACGCCCAAATCCATGCCTGGTAGTGCGGCGCATAATGGGTGATATCCTTTTGCCAATAATATTTCCAACCGTGTTCCTGCAGGTCATCCTCCTCGATGCGCGGCTTGCGAAAACCGGACGGCCCGCTTGTGCGAAAGTTGGCGAGAATCACCCTGAGAGCGGCCTCATCCCAGCGGCCGGATTTGAGCGCAGCCGCGGCGGTCAGCGTCCCGAGAATAGCCCTGGCATTGTCATCGCCATAATAAACCCCGGAACTGTGTTCAGTCGTGTCCCAGCCAAGCAACCCATAGGACGGACTGGCCGGATTTGCCCGCGGGCCGTGCTGAATGTTAGAGTTGAAATACAGGAAATCCAAAAGATTACCGGCGATGGACAAATGTTTTTTATCGCTGTCGACCAGCCCCTCCAGTGCAATCGCCATGGCGGCTTCACCGGAACAATCCGCCCGTTGATACCAGCGAATGGGCTGCGATCCGTCATATTTTATTTTCGCATTAAATCCTTCAAGAATTCCGAGACTGCCGTCGCCGGCAGGCAGGTTTTGAGACGGCGCCGGGCCGACACGATCATAATAATTTTTTGCCTGAACAAATTTTTCTTTCCAGGATTTATCCATCAGCAAACGGCTGTTGCTGTACCACTCGACGCCACGGCGGATGGCGTTGCGGCGCGCGTTCCTTGGCAGGGACGCGTCAGGTTTGAAACTCGCACGCACCAAAGATGTCCATTTTAAATTGGGAACCGGCCGACCGGGCTGAAGCCAGTGAAAAATCATTTTCCAGATTTGCGCCCAGGCTTGCTTTGGCGCATAACGGCCGGTTACAAACTGGCTCAGCTTGGTGGTCGACACCAAAAGATTTCCGGCGGGATGTTGAAAAAGAATGGGGTGTGTTTTCGTGCTGTCCAGGCCATAGACAACCGTATCGAATCCGGCTATTTTTGCCACAACCAGCAACGGCGTCGTGGCGGCAACCGGCACGAAATGGCAATCCTGAATCATAACAATGCGCATTTTTTTCAGCGAATCGCCAAAAACATCGGATGTGACAACCCCGCGCTCCCAGTGAGTTTTTCGAATTTCCCCGGTTTTCATTCCGGGCAATTGCAAAGGGAATTCAACATAAAGACGCAGGTTTTTCTTTACCGCCAGTTCGTAAACGGCAGAGTCAATGGCCGTGGTTTTTATGGGATAGTTGTCCGCGAGGATGAGCACGCCCGAGCCGTTCGCCGCTGATTCCACTGCTTGTTTCGGGCTGTCATAGCGCTTGGATGGAATGCCATTGTCTGTTGCGACCCGGTAGAGGTCGTTGTCTGATGAACAACTAAAGACAAGTTTTTGAGAGGGTGTTCTTGCACATTGGAAATTGATAACAACAGCTAAAAGTAAAAGCAGTGTTGAATATTTTTTCACAAGCATCCTTTCAGTTTTGTGCCTAGGTTTGAATTGTCGCCGATATTTTAACAGTTCATTATGACTATTTTGAAACCCAATTTATCTTATAATTCCGGATGAAGCAGGTTTTGTGATAAATCTTTGTCATTGCGAGGAGTGAGGAACGAACGACGAAGCAATCTCATAATTGCCTGCCAAGTATGAGATTGCTTCGCTCCACTCCGTTTCGCTCGCAATGACATGTCTAAAAAAGTATTGTTGCAAAAGAATTAATCCCTAAAAAGTGCCAAAGGCTCGTCAAAAAGCGACGAACCTGATTTTTTAAGAGAAACTTTTAATGTCGCGAGTTCGCTCTGAAGTAATCTTGTCGGAAAAACGGCGGAATTGGCGATTCTATTATTTAATCGTCCGGCCAACAAGATTCTTACTGAATGACACGAGTCGGCTTGGCATTGCCCGGTTGGCAGTATGGACAAGTCCATAATATTTGCCTGTTCTGTCTTGAAATCGTTTTGCCGTTAATTATTTTGTCTTTTTTGAGTTCGCAAATTCAAATTTCCTGAAAGTATATAATTACGCCCTGTTTCAGCCATCGCATTATCGTAAAAAACTAAACACGGAGATTTTTATTGATTTGATATCTAACTTTTCTCTACGGCCCCGGCGTACTCCGTTAAAATTTCATCTCTTTTTCGACCTTGCCGACTTGGGTCAGGAATTTAGCACAACATCCAGACATTCAAGCCAGAACGCATTGTAATGCTGCCAGTAGACGAAATTACACCCCCAGTGCGGCGCGGGGTCGGACATGTAGGCGAGGACTTTGCCTTTACCAAACTGCCCCACAGCAACCAGCGGGTCATTCGTTTCTCTGATATGCAGGATCGTTTCACAATTCTCTCTGGCCAGCGTTTTGTTATATCCTAAAATAGGGGGGAATGAACTGAAATCGATATTGGAAAATCTTTGCGCCCCGACAGCTTTGGCCGCGGTGAATCCTTCGGTGCTTTCGATCAGGTCTTCATAATCCAGGCACCTGACGGGCAGGACCTCTGCAAGCCGCGTTCTGTTCCAGCCGCCTTTTCCCATTTCGCCGGTGAATGAGAGCCAGCCGCCGAGGAACATTGCGGCCATGCCGTTGTGAATGGCCTCGACGGTTAATCGAACCCGGTCGGGGAAGGTCAGAATTTGTGTGCCGAATTTTTTGCGATCAAAAAAACTCGGCGCCAATTGAAAATTTTTCGCTTCAACATCACTAAAAATGATGACATCATAGTCCTGCAAAATCTTTTCATATTCCCCCGGGCCGAGTCGGTAAAAATCCCAGGTCGGCACCGAAGTGACCTCATGTTCCCCGCTCGATTCCAGCGCATTTTTCAGCCAGACGCCATAGTTGAAAATCTCCGTTCCCTTGTAAGCATAATTGAACGGCGTCTCGGCGAAAACAGGACCCAGCATAATCGCCCAGTCGCCGATGTAATATATTTTGGCCATGTTATTTCTCCCGGTTTAAAAGAGGGTTTTCACTCGTTTTCATGTTCTTTATCTTTTTTTTCGTTTGTTAAAAGTTTTCCAGGCGCCTTCTATTCGTCTATTTTTGCTATCCACAGGACATACGATCCTACTTTACCGGAGCCATTTTGCATTCAGTGATTCATTTGCCGATAAGTAATCAGCAGCGATCCCGGTTTTTGCAAAATCGTAACCTCAATCCCTTCCCGCAACTCGCGGCCGGATTTTTCGGAAACAGCCCCGCTGTCCTCATACACCAATCGATACATGGCATTGTCGGACAGACCCCGGAACTGAATGCGTTTCGAAAAGCTGTCACATTGCGGACGACGAAAGACCAGTACTATGCCCGATTTTAAATCGCGACGATGAAATTGGTAGGCCAGCCATTTCTTATGGCTGGTTGTATATTCGGTCAGGGGATAAAAGTCACCCTGAAAATAAGGGCGGATTTTTTTATACTCATCGTAAATATATCGGGCCAGGTCTTTAGGAAAATGATCGGCGTAAAGATTCCAGCCGGTGACCATGGAGCTGGCGTAGGTGCTGCGCGCCACATACATATCGGGAACGGTGCACCCGGTGCCGTGATACGGCAGGTACAGCGACAGCCCATAGGTGTGGTTCTGCCGACCCGTGGGTTCGGTATAGTTGTAATCCGAGCGCCACAGCGTAATGCTGCGCGAGATCGTTTCCAGATCAAGGCGTCGGCCGCCGCTGGCGCAATTGTCGATAATCAACCCCGGGTGCCGCTGCAGCAACTCATCCCAGAAGGCGTACAGGCCCTCGATGTGGCGAATCTCGGTCATGCCCTGGCGATCCGGCGTATCGGCTGCCCGCCAGTAATCCAGCGGACGAATATTAAAATCCTGGCGGTACAGTGCGACGCCGTTTTCTTCGATGAGACGGGAGACAACGTCCGTCATCCATTCTCTCGCCTCGGGAATGCCAAGATTAAAAATGCCATATTGCGCGTTTTTCTTTTTCAGCACCCATTCCGGATGTTCGCGATCCACCCAGGTCCCGGCAAAAACGCGCTCCGGTTCGAACCACAGAATCAGTTTCAGGCCCATCTTGTTCACCGCATCCGCCACCGGTTTGAGGCCATGGGGAAAGTGTTCTTTTCTGACATACCAATTGCCCACGTTGGGAGACCAGCCGCCGTTGTGCCAATCCATGCTGCCGTACCATCCGGCGTCGATCCACCAATATTCGGCCTGGATGCCAAACTGCTGATAGCGCTCCGCCAGGGCAATCATGTTGTGTTCCGTGGCCATGGTAAATTCATTGAACATAAAAGCGCCGCCGTTGCAGGCCAATGGTCCGATGACAGGAGCGCCGTTTTGCTGCGGCGTATTGTGCGCCAGGATAAATTGTCGCAGCAGATTGTGGCCGCGCAAACGATCCTTGCCCTGCCAGAAAAGCAACAGAATGCGCGGCATGCGAATTTTCTCGCCCGCATGCAACTTTAAATGCGTCCTTTCCATGCCGGCGTGCAGGATGACGCCGGCTTTGTCATCGCGCTGTATGACCGCCAGCCACTGCCCTGTCCAGCCGACGGCGACCATAGCGCCCTGCTTTTCAGCCTGAATATTGAAAAAAGGCAGCGCCGTTTCGTCCGAAGAACGGCCGCCTTTGGGCGCCAGAACGATTTCGCCGTTTTGCGCTATCTCGTCCTTTAGCGGCGCAAAATCATCGACGCCATGATTGCTGCCGCGGGCATGGTGTAAAATGTATTGACCCTGTTCCCCGGTTAAGAGTCGGACGTCCGCCGCCTGAATATTTTCGATAATCGGTGTATCGCCCTTGCCGGCGTTTTCAAATTCCAGCAGCCATTCGACCGCCGGAAAATCGGCGTAAACCGTGGCCTTGCAGCGTACAATCAACTTTGTCTTGGGCTCGGTAAAAGTCAATACATAGCGGCTCCCGGCTTCGTCCATCTTTTCTTTTGTCAGCGCCACATTCCAGTCCGGCGGCAAAGAAGCGAATTTCCGCCCGTTATAGACAAAAGAGAAAAACGGTGTCGCGTAACTGATGAGATGCTCCTTTACCCAGTGTTCAGCACACTTGAATTCGCCCTTTGATTGTGTAACGCCTTTGTATTGAACTCCAAAGGCGGCAGCAGCAAAAAAAGCAGAACAGATAAAAAACAGGGCGAGCCTAAAACCTATTTTTTGCATACAAACTATCCTTTCAATCGATGCACTATTCTTTGTTCTCCCATTTGCACACCCCCATCAATCGATTTGAGCAAGGCATGTACAAATGGTATGTCCGTAAAAATCCCGGTACAGCATAAGCGATATTGTTAGATTCATTACGCTTCCTTCGAAAAAAGAATTGTTTGACACTAATCGAACTGAGAATCCAAGTTCCTCGGTAATCTCTCAAGTTGATGTTATTGTATATTACTTTGGACAGATCAACTGAACAGTTGGGAAACAAGTGCGATATCTTGAAATATCTCTGGTCAGCAATTTAAGCTGTGCAACAGCGGCATGAGCGCCGATAAAAAAATCGGGCAGCGGCGATGCTTTAGCTCCTTTTCTTCTGCGATACTGCAAAAAGACCTTGCCCGCAAGAAAGAGTGCCTCTCTGGGCAGCGGCAACATGAAAAGGCCACAGCCGCTTATGGCGTTTTCCAGTTCTTCAATTCTTGCAAACCCAATTGAAATTTCTGTATAAATGATTGGATTGATATAAAGAGGATAATTGTCGCCATACTGTGACAATTGATTTTCCGACCAATCGGCCCAATTTGGATCATCCACAAAAACATCGAGGAGCACATTTGAATCGACGAGTACGCCTTTCATTTTTCCCCACGCGTTAAGGCCATAATTTCATCCGTACTCATTTTAACTGTGGCAGTGCCCCTGTATTTTCTAAATCTTTTGCTTTTGTTATTCTTTTTTTCTTTGCTGATATAGACCTTGCCGTGTTCTACTATGAACTCAACTTCGCTTTCCCGCATAAGACCCAACAAATCACGGATATGTTTGGGAATTGTAACCTGGCCTTTTCCAGTAACACGCATATTGACCTCCTTACGATAAAGTATTACTTTTTAAAAGTATTACTTTTACAGCAAAAAGCAAGGATTTTTTATTCTCGAAATAAGATGATCTGTCTTTTACAGTCCCAACGCGATTTGGCTTCTAAACCTCACTCCATTTGACTGTGGTTCGCCCAAGCCAAAGTCTTTTTCAAGGTTAAAAAGCAGGCCTGCTGACATTGAGCCAAAGTTAATATTGAACAAGATGGATGCGTCTGTAAACAGGTCCACATGCGCCTGTCGCCATCCGCTTGTATAGGTTAACAACTCGCCAAGCGCGCCAAAACCGAACTGCGGCAAAAGTGAAAAGCGGTCACTCAATTGAATTGTATGTCCGACAAGAATTTCATTTGTACAATTATAAAGTTCATCGATTCGCAATTCGTCGTGATATTCAACTTGAGGGGATTGTTGCACAGCAAAATGTCTGGAAACGCCCATTTTCAGATGGGCGTCAAGCGAAGGGAAACGAATGGGGAAATAAAGCGAAAGTGTAGCGCCGTTTTGCGATATTTCACTCCCCCCCACATTTATTTTGGAAGTGTAAAATGTATTTCCAACCGCAATTCTGACAATAGATTGGGAGAAACAACTTGAGCTGTAAAGAAAAATAAACAGGATCATGTATTTTTTCATAGCATTCCTCAGCATTACTATTTGGAGATGATGAACGACAAGCTAAATCGTCGCCTGCTTTTCCTACCCTTATCTATGACTTTCAAGTCCGTCTCATAATTAATCAGCAATCCAACGTCGAAAGCCTCAAAGGTTCGGTTCACCCAAAGGGAATAGTCTAAAAAATTATCGATATTAAAATAACCTATATCCCAATCGGTGTACAGGGACTCCGCTCGTATACCATAGCCAAGCTGTGGCAGGACATTAATGTTCTTCCGAAACGAAAGCCTTTTACCCGCCAAAAACTCATTGCTGACATTGACGAATTGATAATCTTTTAGAAACGGATGGTTGCCTTTATTGGAAAAATGGGCGAGCTTTAGTTTCACCGAAACATCAATCACGGGTGTGCGGACAGGAACAAGCCCAGTCAGAAAAAAACCATGGTTGTTAATATAATCAAGTTTGTCACCGTCGCCAGCATACGCCGTCCAGCCGACGCCCAAGCCGCCGATAGTTTGCCCATGCAGAATTTTGGGCAAAACGATAATCAGAACGATCATGAGTAATCTTTTCATGCGGTCTCCAAACGAATAGTTTTACAATTTCATGATATAAATCATTTTGAAATACGGCGGCAAATTACTTGATTCAACGACTGTAGACTTGAATATTTCAAACTCGACGCCATTACTTTGTGGAGCTGCGCCATATTTTCTAATCTGACTTCTGTGTAATCTATGGCTATGACTCTTTGCCCCTCCTCGTTTCCCGACTTCTTGCATGGATTTTGTCCCCATGATAAACTTTTCTCGCAGATCAGGAGTCCCTTGTGAGCCGTCACAAACCGCCCATCCCTCGGGTACTTTTGTATCGGAGGATTTTGGGTACCAGGCGATGATGACATGAGAAGGAAGAATCATTTTACTAAAATCAGTCGGATTGATTTTTGACATTTCCTTTTCTATCGTTTTATTGATTTTTTCTCCAATTGTTTTCTCAACGACTTTACGGGTTGTGTCCGTAACAACCTGTGCAACAATTTGTGATACATTTGCCTTTATTTCATTTTTAAGTTCATCCGATTCGGCAATTTTGTTAATTCGCATATCAAGCTGTTTCTTTAAAGCGTCATCAACTTCCATGTTGATAACCCATTTATCTACCTGTTCACGGGCATATCTTTGCAAGTCAGATGTTGTTCTTCCTGAAAGAAAAATATACAGGCCAAGAAGAATTACAACCAATACCCCGACAGCCCATTTAAGCTGCTTCAATTGTGCTTCCAAATGTTTTCGGTAAGCTTCAATCTCATTTAAAATGCGTGTTTGCAATTCATTCTCAAAGTCTTTTTTATTTTCATCTTGCATCTTTTTTCTCCCGTTTTTAATAATGATTGTCGATGAACCTGAACCTGGTTACAAAGAGAATAATTAAATCGCATCATTTCGTGTTTGCTTTGTTCGTCACTGTATGATAGCCGTCCATGTCTTCCAATCTCAGCAGAACAAGATATTGCAGCGAAAAAGAAAAAACCGGTGGCGCCAGGCTGCGATGTGCCGGGGATGCTCCTC
>JAADGR010000240.1 GCA_013152225.1 Calditrichota bacterium | reverse complement strand
GTTTCGGCCAAGTTCAATCTGTGGGAAAATTTTGACAGTCCGGAATCCATTGCACGATGGATCAATCTGCTTCCCAAAGATCCGGCCAATCCGGCGTCCTACAGTTTTATCAATGTCCATCCTTGGTCCAAGAGTCTGGAGGACGTTCAGCGGACAATTAACCTTTTCAGCGAGCACGTGCAGGTTGTTACACCGGAAGGATTCATTAAAAGAATTGTTGCCAATGTACCTCACGGCCCCTCAAAAGTTTTGAAAAACCCTTCGTCCCCCGGGGAAGAAAAATTGAACATTAATGTTTATCCCAACCCGACGGGCATCGGGCAAACGGGTGGTGTTAGCGAAACAAAAATACGTTTGCAGACATTTAACAACAAACTGCCTCAGCATGTGCGGATTGTCGATATTTTGGGACGCACCGTTCGCGAGTGGCAGTTATCCGGTTTATTCGGAAAAAGAGTGCTCGACCTTTCCTGGGATGGCTATAATCAGGATGGTATTCCGGTGCCGCCCGGTATTTATTTTGTTCAGGCTTTTCAAAGCATGCGCGTACAGACTCGAAAATTTATCATCACGCGCCATTAAGATTCCGGCTAATAATATAGCGAATCTTCGCCTCAATCCGACGAGTTCTTTGTTTAATTTCCAACGGATGAAATTTAATAGAAATTATCACTACTCTTTCGATATGTCCTTCCGTAACCCGGAAAAGCAGTGAAAAAAATCAACGCATTGCACGCCGAGAAAAACAAAAGCAATAAACAACAAAAACCCTTTGCGCTCTTTGGTGCGCTACGAAGCGCACAATAACCAGTGGGTTAAAATCCCACTATGGCAATTCGCCGTTCACCACGAAGACATGGGCAAGTTATGACCGGCGACGGTCATGGCTAAGCTGCCCTATCAATGCCGAAGCATCGGCAGAGACGGCAAACAGGCTGCTGTTAAGGCCTTGAAACGCGAAGATGCGGTCGACGACCCTGCCGGAGCTGTGGGAAGTCTGCCACTGACTGTACTGTAACGGCGTGAGCAGTCAGGGCCGCCGGGGTGGTTCTCAGTTGCATGCTTGCGAACGATTATTGTGTGAACGTAGGAGATCCCCTTTGCCGGGACTGACCATCCCAAACGACTAGATATAAGGAACAATGATTTACGATTTTAAAAGTTCTAAACTTCATAAATCAAAAATCGTTAATCGTCATTCTTAAATCGTCTCTTCTCACATCAATTCAATTACTTCCCCGCCACATTCAAGACTCTCCTTCGCGCCGATCAACGTCCCGATAATATTCTCCGTCTTGGCAAAATCCAGCCGCGACTCGCTCTGCCGCAGCGAGCGGATGAATTCGGTGAGATTTTCCTTGAACATGGAATAGGAATTCTTGATTTCGACCAGTCGCCAGTCGTCGCAGCCAAACAGCGACAACTGAAACGTCGGTGCTATGTCCATGAACAAATGCACCGTCGCCAAAAAACCGTTTTCGAATTTTACGAGCACGATATCCTTGCCCGATTCGCTGACATGCTGCACGGAAACGGCTTTGGGATCATCCAGCAGCGCGAACAGCGCCTCCAGCATGTGCACCCCGTATTTGATCCAGTCCTTCTTGCCCACTACGGTTGCCAGTTGCAATTCTCCCAACGACGCCAATTCCGTTTTCACCGTGCGGCACTCGCCCGCATAACGCATGGAGGAACAGGACATGATGAGCTTGCCCTTTTTATTCTGTTCGACAAAATACGCGAGATCCTCTCGGATGATGGCCAACGGCTTGTCGATGAAGATGGGCACATCGGCGTCGATAAAGGGCCTGGCCATGGCCACATGATTTTCGGGATCGTCCCGTGCCAGCAGCACGGCATCCACCTGACCGATCATCTCTTCGGCTTTATCCACCACATTTTCGATGAGGGAAGCGCGGGCGATGTGCTCGGACAGTTTCCTGTCCTGCGTCCACACATGCGTCACCTGCGCGCCGTCGATGCCCAGTGTGTCGCTGTTCGCTTCGAGGTAAAGAGGGATGCCTGCAAATCCGCACGCCGCCATTTCCTTACGAAAGCCCCCATTGATGATGGCCGACCACGAGTAGGGATGGCCGTTTCCCTCGCTCATTCCGATGATGCCAAGTTTCAGCATGATGCCTCCTGAATATTAAAAATAATTGCATAACCAGCAAATAAAAAATCAAAAATCGTTAATCGTCATTCTTATCCAGATCATTTGTGTCAACTTCGTGTACCGGTAGCGAATCAAAAGAGATGTTTCGCTGTAGTCGTTCCAGTTCCTGAATAATCTCCTCTGACGCCATCCGATTGCTGAATGATCTCACTTATGTTCTTCACCCTACTTTCCTTTTGCTTATATTTTGAATAGCGGCTAATAAAGTTACTGCCAACATACCGAATGTATTTGTGAGCCTTTGTTGCAATTTCTGTTTTGCGCTCGCCGGTGAGAAAAAGAGCACTGTATCGAAACTCTGTCCGTTGAGGTCTTCCACCATTGCCATATAAAAGATCAGCGTGTTTTTTTTGGGGGGGTAGTTCCGGCTGCAGGCGGGTCTTGACCTGTCCGGCACAGGGTTCTTTAATGCGCCATGAAAATGATGAGCAGGTTTTTCTTTTTATTCTTCATGACTTTCGTCGTCTAGTTTTATAATAGCAGAAAGCCAGTTCAACACTGTTTCATAAACTTTTAGTTTGTCAAATTCATTGAAAATTTCATGATAAGCGCCTTGAATAATGACGGTTTCCTTGTTCTCTGAAGAAATTATATTAAATATTTCCTGTGCTCCTTCTTTGCCGATTAAAACATCCTTTTCTCCTAATAGAAGGAGAGAGGGAACCGTAATTTCATTTCCTCGTTCTCTGCACAATGCCATTGCTTCCATCATGCTGGAAAACAGGCCTGCACTTATCTGGTCGTGAACGAGTTCGTCCTTTTTGTAAGAAGTGACCACGCTTTTATCGTGCGATAAAAAGTCGGCATCAATTTCATTGGACATTGTTATGGAAGGTGCAATTTTGACCATAATTTTACCAAGAATCGTTTTCCACTTTGGGATTTTCATATTCAAGGCCAGGGCCGGTGAAGAAAAAATTGCTCCTTTTACATTTTTTTGATATTGCAGCAAATAGAGAAATGCAATGAGTCCGCCCATGCTGTGCCCGAGCACGAACGATGGTTTGCCTTTTTGATCCTGCAAAGTTTCCGTGCGCAGCCTCTCCAGATCGTCGACAAAATCGTGGAACTGCGGGATATGGCCGCGCTTTCCTGCGGATTTGCCATGGCCCTGCAAATCCAAGACAAAAACAGCAAATCCGTTTTCGGTAAAGAATTCAGCAAAATTTTGGTACCGTCCCGAGTGTTCGCCGATACCGTGAGCCAGGAGGATATTCCCTTGATGTCGTTCTGCGGGCAGCCAGCACTGATAATAAATTCGTTCGCCGTTGTTGTTCGTAAAAAAATCTTCCTTGTGTTCCAAAGCTTTTTTCCTTTTTATTAGGCCATGCTTTTTTCTTTTTTAAAAATAATGAAAATCAAAGGTATATCAAATATATTTTTTATACAATCTGGAGGCTGTAGGGGAGAGGACGAAGCAAAAAAATTTCTTCGGGTGATACGCCGGCCTGGTAAACTAAAATTTCAATGCCGGCATTAAAGGCACTCCTGAGTGTTTGCGCATAAACAGGATCAATGTCTTCCGCAGGTTGAAAAGAACTTGCGTCGCTTCTTTGCACCAGGAAAAACATGACAGCGCGGTGTCCCTGCTCGACCATGGAGACGAGTTCGTGAAGATGCTTTGTGCCTCGCTTGGTCACGGCATCGGGAAAGGAGGCAATATTGTCACGAACGAGCGAGACGTTTTTCACTTCAACATAACACAATTTTTCTCCCGATTTGAGTAGCACATCAACACGACTGTTTTCTCCATATTTAACCTCAGTGCGGATTTCCTCGTATCCCACCAATTCCGGGATTTGATCGTTGCGGATGGATTCCGCTACCAAACGGTTGGGCACTATTGTGTTCACACCGACCCAAACATTGTTGGTAAAAATGAGTTCCCAGGTGTGTGGATATTTTCGTTTTGGATTATCACTTTTAGAAAACATCACACGGCTTCCAGACTCGCTACACGAGAGCATGCTGCCGGGATTGGGACAATGTACAGTTATTGTTTCACCCGAAGCTATTTTGATGTCCGCCAAAAATCGCTTGTATCGTTTTACGAGAATGCCTTCTTGCAGGGTAGGATTTTTCATGTGCAATAAATTGAGATTTGTGTGACCTGCACTTTTTGATTATGAACTATCATTTTTCAAAATTATTGAACCAGCACATTTCCGCCGGCTCTTTGCGAATTTTGTCTTGGTATTTTTTCACATCGGGATAGCCAAGAGCGAGGATGGCTGTCGGCTTGTATTTTCGCGGAACATCCAGCGCCTTGCGCACTCCTTTTTGGCTGAACCAGCCAATCCAGCACGTTCCCAAACCAAGTTCCTGTGCTTGCAGAACAAAGTGTTCTCCGCCAATACCAATGTCGATGAGGTAGTAGTGAATTCCCGTGATCTGTTTCCCCAACCGATTCGCTAAAAAGTCCAGTTCCGCTAAAATGACAACAAGAACCGGCGCCTTTGCCGCCCAGCGCGTTGCAGAGTAAACACCCGAAAATGCATGTTTCACCAACAATTCTTTTTTTGCCGGATCGTCGACAATTAAAAACCTCCACGGCTGCGAATGTTCTGCCGAAGGTGCAAATCGCACCGCTTCGATGCACTGCAAAATTTTCTCCCTCTCCACCGGCCGTTGTTTAAATTTCCTCGTGCTTCTCCGTGCCTTGATCAGAGAAAGCAAATTTGAATTATTTTCGCTCATTTATCCAACCTCATTCACATTCCTTTGACTATTTTTGACAATGTTTGACCACTTTGTCTATCTAATTTTTCATGCCACCAGTTTTTGTCCATCCTTTGACCCTTTTTGACCACGTTTGACCATTCTTGACTATTTCCATCCTTCTCACTACAAATCGTTTCTCTCCTACCTCCTCAACTGCGAAACCTTCACAAATTCATACCCCCTGGCCCGCATACTATCGATGAGCGCAGGAATGATTGTATAAACCTGGTCGTGATCCCTCTGCGTATCCAGATGCATAAGGATGATGCTGCCGTTTGCTCCGTGCTCGTTATCTTTGCCAAAGTCGAGAAGTTTTTGCAAAATGGCATGGGATGGCTTGTAGATTTTCGATGTCGTATCAGCTACCCAATCCATTGTATCCATTGTCTCACCGTGGCCGATTGTCCATCCGACCTGTGTGTAGCCTATTTCAGCAGCCCAGCGTCGTATCTGCAAATTATGTTCGCCATAAGGTGCCCGCCAATAGGGTGCCATTCTTTGGTGTGTGGTTTTGAAAAACAGCTCAGCCGTTTTGGTTAGTTCTTCCTGTAATTTGTCTCTGCTGATTTGTGGCAGTGTGTTTTGTCTGGAGTTTATCTCAATCGTTGTCAGATGAGGATGGCTCCACGTGTGGTTGCCGACTTCATGGCCTTCAGCCACAATGCGCCGTGCTAAATCCGGAAAGTGTTTGATGAAATTTCCCGTGAGGAACATGGTGCAATGGACATTTTTTTCTGCAAGATCGTCGAGTATTTTCGCCGCCACACCGTTGCCGGCACCCCCGTCAAATGTCAGAGCAATTTGGGGCTTTATGCGATTGCCCCGCGTGAAATCCCTTGCCAGATAGTTGAGACGTGGGCTGCCAAAAAACGTGGTAATCTTTTCCAGTATTTTTATATTTCCGGCCTGGTCGATACCTTCGATGGTGATGTTGTTCGAGCCATACTCGAGCCGGACATTTTCAAACGTAAATTTATTTTTTTTGGGTAAGACCGCGGCCGCTAATTCGCCATTGACTTTCAGACTCAAAATCGTGTTATGTGCTGCTTCACCGCTGATTGTAAAAGTATTTCTCAGTACCATCGCGTCCGGTTTGTTCTGCAGCGAAAATGCTGTCGTGTCTGCCGATTCTTGCACAGGTGTGATACTCAT
The DNA here is from genome assembly GCA_013152225.1 of Calditrichota bacterium. Classification (GTDB taxonomy): domain Bacteria; phylum Zhuqueibacterota; class Zhuqueibacteria; order Residuimicrobiales; family Krinioviventaceae; genus Hydrothermomicrobium. The sequence continues at coordinate 6,324 of JAADGR010000240.1, read as the reverse complement.
ATTGGATTGTGTTTGATAGGACATACGTATCAAACGCATTTCTTCCGTCAGATTGTGCAGGGAGCGCCATAAAATAAGCAGCAAAACGATAAACAGAGTATAAGAAAAAAAATGGAATAGATCAATGTGCAGATGTTTTATCCATTGAAAGCGGAATGCTTTTGTCCTCTTTATTTTGTGCACTCTGAATAGGCTCAGAAATGAATTTAATAATGAGAGGATCAGGCAGCGAATGCTGCAAAATGGTCGGCCAAGAAAAAAAATCTGACATTCAGTGCAAATATAATCTTTGCAATGATAGCATCGCTTTGTCGTTTTTCGATCCGGGTGGTTTTTGCAAACGTGTTCCATATTACTCCTTTTAGCAGATAAAAAAGTTATGAAAATTGATATGAAAAGCAAGGGAAAAGCTGATAAAGAAAATGCACTTTGGTGAATTCATGATCTTTCTGGTGCCAATATCCATCCAATTTAATATATACACTCAGCGTTGCTATTTTGAGAATAGAAAAATAAATGTTTGAAGTTTTATGATAAATTCATACAATGATAAAAGTTTCATTTTATTTGGCCGCATAAAAAGAAAGGAGACAGGCCATGATGGGAAATGAAGCAATCAAAATACGAAAACCGGCGTGGGCGGGTCAGTTTTATCCGGCCCATCCGCAGCAGCTAAAGGAGCAAATCAGAGAGTTTCTGGATGCCGCTCCATCTTTGCAGATTGCGGGAAAAATATTGGGCGTGATTGTACCTCACGCAGGCTATGTTTATTCGGGCCCAACTGCCGCTATTGCGTACAAACAGATGGCTGGCCTGGATATCAAAACGGTCGTCGTCATCGCACCCAGTCATGCAGTAGCATTTTCCGGGGCTTCGATTTATGATGGTGATTACTATGAAACACCGCTCGGAAAAATAAAAATAGACAAGGCTCTGTCAGCTTCTCTGGCCGAAGAAACACCGCGTATTCGTCTCTCATCAACGGGACATGATTTTAAGGCTCGCCAGCCGGAGCACTCATTGGAAGTGCAACTCCCGTTTCTGCAACAGGTGATTGCGAATACGTTTGAGCTTGTGGCCATTGTTTTTCACGACTATACCTGGGAAAATTGTCGAGCTCTTGGAGAAGCTATTGCAAAGGTTATGACGCCCGACAAAACAATTCTTGTCGCAAGTTCCGATCTGTACCACGGCTATTCTTACGATGAATGTATTGCGACAGATGATCGAACGCTGAACGCGATTACGGCTTTTGATTCCGAAAATTTTTGCCGTGGGGCGAATACGCTTGAATATCAGGCTTGCGGCGCGGGACCTGTCACGGCGATGATGGTTGCTGCACAAAAATGGGGCGCAGATCGCATTGAACTTTTAGGCCGCACAAACTCGGCGGATGTCACCGGCACGAAAGGAGGATGGACTGTTGGCTATGCTGCGATGGCAGTGATTCAGACAAATATCAAGTAAGGATTTTCAAACCATCCTGCTTCTTCATGCTAACCGGGGTTTTGTAATACCAGGTGATTTTCTTGTTTTCTTCCTGCGCACCAGGGAATTCATTTGTGATCATTTATCCTTTTTTCATTATTTCCTCGAAAGTGGCAACCTTCTTGCGACGTTTCATCTAATGAAATCCGAGAGAGTGAATATTAAAAAGTCGATTTAATCATTACTTAAAGGGGTTCTCCTTTGGAAGAAAAAATAGGGATTATTGGTGCCGGGCGCCTGGGATCCGGTTTAGCAAGGGCGCTAAGGGAGGTGGGTTGTTCTGTTGTCGCAGTATGTGACAAAGAGGAGGCAAAAGGGCAAACATGCGCTGGCCTTTGCGGAGAAAATACGAAATACTATCCAATTGAAGACCTGCCTGAAGAACTGACGATCTTATTTCTGACGGTTCCGGATGATACACTCCCTGTAGTCGCCAGACAGTTGGCTCTCATAAAGCCAATTACCGGTCACACAATTATTGCGCATACTTCCGGCGCTTTGGCTTCGGATGTTTTGTCCGATTTATTGCCCCGGACTGAATTGATTGCGTCCATGCATCCGGTGCAAACATTGTCCGGTTCCGAAAACGACTGGAAACGCCTTTTCGGCATTTATTTTAGCCTTGAAGGCAATCCCATTGCACTGCAACGACTGCAGCAACTATTGCAAAAATTAAACGGCCAGGTTTTTACTATTGACAAAAAGGATAAAGGGTTGTATCATTTAGGTTGTGTGTTTGCATCAAATTATTTGGTTGCGGTCTTTGCGGCGGCGACGCAAATTTTTCAAAGAATCGGTTTTCCGGAGAAAAAAGCAAGCAAAATACTTGAGCCACTCATGATGGCGTCTGCAAACAATGTGAGGCAAACGGGAACGGCACGTGCTGCAACCGGGCCCATCACGCGCGGAGATGTCGGAACAGTTAGTCGCCACATTGAAGAATTGCAGCGCAATTTGCCTGAACTTTTGCCTTCTTATCTTGCTCTTGGTCAGCAATTGACTGATCTGGTTAAAGACCTGCCAACGACAAACCAAGAACGCGTACACGAAATTCAAGAGTTGATTTCTCAAAAGCAAAAGGAGTTGTTCCATCAAACGAGTTGATTACCACCTGCATAGTTATTTGTGTCGACATGGCAAAGGTCATATTTATGAATATGTTGAAACAGCTATAGAAAGAGGTCTTGATGAAATTGGTTTTGCCGAGCATATCCCCATTCCCGGGTTGCACGATCCCGATGGACGGATGTTGATCGGAGAATTTCCAATTTATTTACAAGAGATTAGAGACGCACAGAAAAAATATTCTGAAATAACCATCCGGCTTGGAATAGAAGCTGATTTCATTCCCCGCTATTTGGACTTTGTTGCAAAGTTTCTTTCCGAATATCCATTTGATTTTGTGATTGGTTCCGTTCATTTTATCGATGATTGGGATTTTTCCCACCCGGATTTTATCGAAAAATACCACACCTTTGGCATTGATGAGACATACAAAGCGTATTACAATCTCCTCGCTGAAGCGGCTGCCACCGGGCTTTTCGATGTTATCGGCCATTTTGATCAGCCAAAAAAATTCGGACACCAACCGACAACGGATTTGACCAGTGAAATTGAAAACGCGCTTTTGATTATTCACGAGAAAAATCTTGTTCTGGATGTCAACACTGCCGGCATAAGAAAACCTGTCGGCGAAATTTATCCATCGGAAGATATCCTGCGCCGGGCACATGAACTCGGCATTCCGGTAATTTTGGGAAGCGACGCCCACAGGCCTGAGGATGTCGGCTCTCATTTTTCAGAGGCGCGAGAGATGCTTTTAAAAATTGGTTATGAACGGCAATGTGCGTTCAGGAATCGTGAAAGAATGTTGTTTCCCATTGAATAGAAAAAGTTACTCATGAGTTTTTCCCTTGAATTAAAAAACATTTCTTTCCGATACACAGGACTCGGCGGCAGCGAGCGCTTAATTCTTGATGATGTCTCTTTGCACGTCGGCGAAAATGAAAGCGTCGCTCTTGTCGGCCCGAGCGGATCGGGAAAAACGACCCTCATTCAGCATTTCACAGGATTGCTTCGCCCTGTTTCCGGACAGATTTTCTATAATGAAAAAAATATTTGGGATCGAAAATTTTCGCTTTCCAAATTGCGTGAAAAAATTGGTATTGTTTTTCAATTTCCCGAGTCACAACTTTTTGAAGAAACGGTCTTTAAAGATGTCGCATTTGGTCCGAAAAATCTGGGGTACTCACCGGATGAAATCGAGAAACGAGTGCACGAAGCTTTGCTTGCAGTGGAATTAAAACCGCAAAAATTTGGCGAGCGATCACCCTTCAGGCTTTCCGAGGGAGAAAAGCGTCGTGCCGCAATTGCCGGTGTTCTGGCCATGGAGCCCGATCTGATCGTTTTTGACGAACCGACTGCCGGTCTGGACCCGCAGGGTGTTCGACGGATGGCGGATATTGCCAAACGTCTTTTGGATGCCGGGAAATCAGTTCTTGTTGTAACCCACAATATGGATTTCGTCGCGCAGGCCATCGATCGGGTTGTTGTTATAAACAAGGGGAAAATCCTTTTTGACGGCGCGACCAAAGCGCTTTTTACGAATGAATCGCTTTTGGATGAGACCGGTCTCGATTTGCCGGTGTTTGATACAGTCGTAAGGGAAATGCGCGATACCCTACCTGATGTTTTGAAAAACATAGAAAATATTAATGAGCTTTTGAGATATTTTAAATAAACTGTTTGAAATTGATACATTTGCATTGAATTCGTACACTTTTGTAACCGGAGTTGAGCATTTATTGATTTAAACGATTTCAGATTTGTAAGTTTTCTGGCCGCATTATAATATCGTTTCGATTTTGTAAGCAGTTGTTTTAATGTGTTTACCTGCATGCCCGTCAAAGATCAGAATTGTAATTTTGGTTACGTATTTGGTGTTAAAAATGGCAAGCTATTTGCTCTGCTTTCTGTTGTTGTTTGACGACAGGAAGAAAGGGATAAATGGAGGATAATAATACATGAACAGTAATAACCATGCATATTCAGATATTGCCATAGATGAAGAATTTAATGATCAGGTTTTTGATCATCTTCAGGATTCTTATGGGCACTTGAGTGGATTTGAGCTATATTACCCGAAGGTTAGCCGAAATCCTGAAATCAGAAAAGTATATTCATTGATAAAAAAAGTTGCAAAAAGCAATGCATCTGTTTTGATCCAGGGTGAAACCGGAACCGGCAAGGAACTGATTGCCGGTGCGATCCAGGCGCAAAGCCTGCGTTCGAGGAAACCCTATGTTACCGTTAATTGTGCCGCATTGCACGAGCAGCTTTTGGAAAGTGAACTTTTCGGCCATGAAAAAGGTGCCTTTACCGGCGCAATTGCGATGCACATGGGAAAGTTTGAACAAGCCGATGGCGGAACTCTTTTTCTCGACGAAATTGGCGACATGCATCCCTCAACCCAGGCCAAAATTTTGCGCGTTTTACAAGAGCAAAGTTTTAACCGGGTGGGAGGACAAAAGGCAATACAGGTGGATGTCCGGGTCATTGCGGCAACAAACAAAGACTTGTGGCTGGAAATGGAGAACGGCAATTTCAGAGCGGATTTATATTATCGTTTAAATGTAGTCACTTTGCACATTCCGCCGTTACGGGAAAGGCAGGAAGATATTCCTCTGTTGGCAGAATATTTCCGTCGTAAATTTACCGCAGAACTCAAGACCAAGAATATTGGTTTTTCCGATGAAACCATGCACTTGTTGCGCAACCATTCATGGCCGGGAAATATCCGCGAGTTGAGAAATATTATCGAGCGGGCTGTGTTAATTGTTGGTTCCGGCAAACAGATAACGCCCAATGAATTGACCCTTACAGGAAAAGATTATTTTGCAGCGGGCGGTCGTGATCGGCGTAATGATGCCAGGAAGGAATCGGCATTTGCAACGTTGAATTTGCAAAATCTTGAAAAAGAAGCGATTGTGATTGCATTGCAGCGAAGCAAGTGGGTGCAAAAAGAAGCGGCTGATTTGCTGGGCATTTCTCCGAGAGCCTTGAACTATAAAATATCGCAGCATAACATCACCCATTCCGGGTGGAGAAAACATAGTTAATCATTCATTTTGGGCGGTGATGGGATTCAAAAGACAATTGCAACAGTGGGGCTTGATTTTATTCGGACTTTTCTTTTGTGAAGGCATTTTTGCGGCATCGATCACCATCGAATGGGATGCGAATCAGGAAAAGGATTTGGCGGGGTATAGAATTTATTGGGGAACGATGTCCCGAAATTACCAACACCAGGCTGATGTCGGCATGCGCACACAATTTCAAATCAACGATCTTCAGGAAGGCATGCGCTATTATATGGCTGTGACGGCTGTTGATCTGTGGGGAAATGAAAGTTCGTTTTCACAAGAAATTCGTTTTGTGCTGGGTGAGGAGCTACCCTTGCCGGACAAAGTGGAGTTGAGTTTAAATTTTCCCAACCCTTTTAATGAAAGCACGATGTTCAATTATGCTCTACCCGAACGCGATCGCGTGACCATTTCGATTTATAACCAAATAGGTCAAGTTGTGAAAACGATCGAATGCCGCAATGCGGATGCCGGAACGTATCAAATATTCTGGGACGGGACAGATGAGGCCGGAAATTCCGTTTCCGCAGGCATTTATTTCTGCAAAATGAAAACATCTCTGGAACTTCAAACAAGAGAAATTACACTGCTCCGTTAGTTTCATATTTCTCCTCCTCCAAAAAGCCGGGACGCTCTGCGTTTCGGCTTTTTTTTATTCCCTTTTCGTAATCCTGCCTGCCGATCTTGTTATCAG
>JAADGR010000328.1 GCA_013152225.1 Calditrichota bacterium | reverse complement strand
TTTATGAGGAAGAACATCAGCACCGCCATCTTTCCCATCTGAATAAAATCGTCGATCAATCGGATTTTCCGGCAGGCATGAAGCAAAAAGCAAAAGATATTTTTCTTGCAATTGCAAAAGCAGAAGCGAAAATCCACAACATGCCCATTGAAAAAGTCCATTTCCACGAAGTGGGAGCAATCGATACCATCATCGATATTGTCGGTGCGCTTGCCGCGTTGCACTTGCTCGGCATCGAAAAAATATACAGCTCCCGCCTGAATGTCGGCTCCGGTTACGTTACGTTCTCACACGGAACATTTCCTGTACCTGCGCCGGCAACAGCCGAAATCCTGAAAGGCATCCCCATTTACAATACGGATAGTCAGGCTGAATTGGTTACGCCAACAGGCGCAGCGATCATTGCCACGCTCGCCGAAGGATTCGGAGAGATGCCGGATATGATCACAAAATCCATTGGCTATGGCGCGGGCAGCAGAGACTTGCCGCAGCCCAACGTCCTTCGAGTTTATCTTGGGAATGAAAAAGTTAGAAATGAAACGGAAACAGTTCAGGTCATCGAAACAAACATTGATGACATGAATCCGCAATTTTATGAGCATGTTATGGAGAAACTGCTGCAAGAGGGTGCACTAGATGTTTTCCTGACGAATACACTGATGAAAAAAAGCCGGCCGGGGATTTTGCTCACCGTGCTGGCAAATGAACAAAACACGAACGATTTGCTCAAAACCATTTTTTCGGAAACGACCTCGATCGGCGTGAGGATCAGAAAAGAAAAACGTGTCGTATTGAAACGAACGATTGATAAAATTGAAACATCTTTTGGAACAATTCGAGTTAAAAAATCTGAATTGAATGGTCGGACGGTCAACGTGATGCCGGAATTTGAGGACATGAAAAAAATTGCCGGCGAGCAAGGAATTCCATTAAAACAACTCTATGAAAAAATTCTTGGCGAATTGTAATCCCCGGCTATTTGCGTTTTAGCCGATCACGTCATTCTGGAAGAATCTTGTTGGACATGCAATTAAGCAAAGAAAATATGGTCTGTGGCGTTGTCCCGACAAGATTCCTGCTGAATGACACGCCGCGTTTGTTATCGTTAAAAAGATTTACTGTATCGGTGCAGGTGTGTTAAAAAAAGCGGTTCATTCTTGCTTTTGAAATCGACAGTTTTGCCTTTTTGTTTGTCCCCGATCGTTTCGTTCAATAGAAGCGATTAAATCAGCATCCCGACAGCTTCTCCGTTCATAACCCCAAAAACTGAATAGCCAGGCCGGACAATAAAATCGTTCCCCCGGGTACATCAATAAGGAGATGAGCGGCTCACACGGTCCAAGGACGAAAAGTGTAAAAAGCCGATGCTTGCAGCAGTGGTTAATTAAATAATCAATTCCTGTGTCATTCAGAATCCTTTTTAGAAGATATGCTCAAACATCTCTATGTCATCATGTCAGCCACGTTCGTTACTATGTCAGACAGATGACAGACATTACAATTTCGCTAAAATCTCACAAAATGCACCTAACTGATTGTCTTGATTAAACTAAAGCCATTCCCCTGTTTTTTGGCACGCCGTTTGTTAAAGCTCCGGGCGTAATTGAAATAGTAATCATCACAATTTATATTATACAATCCAAAAAACCAAGAAGGAGGCGCATTATGTGGTTAGTAAAACGAGATAACAGAAACACGGCTCTCGATTCCTATCGGGGTTTGGACCATTTCCTTGATGATGTATGGAACAACTTTTTAACATCACCACAATTCAGGGAAGACGATTCCGTTGTCTGGACACCGCGAATGGACATTAAAGAAACAAAAGATGCATTTGAAATTTCTGCCGATCTCCCCGGCCTGAAAAAAGAAGATGTTAAAATTTCTCTCAAAGATGGTGTCCTGACCATCAGCGGTGAACGCAAATATGAAAACGAGAAAAAAGATCAGGATAAATATTATATGGAACGTGTCTATGGAAATTTCAGCCGTTCCTTTAGTTTACCGGCTGATGTCAAAGACAAAGAAATCAAAGCAAATCTTAAAAATGGTGTACTGACTCTTTCACTCCCAAAAGCTGAAAAAGTCAAACCGAAAGAAATCGAGATACATTAATGAGCCGTTCGTAAAAAATCCGAAAATGTCATTGCGAGGGAAGCGAAGCAATCTGGATGTCGACTAACGTGCTGTTTTATAAAGATCGCTTCCCCGATAATTCGGGATAAACTAACGCTCCGCTCCTCGCGATGACATATTTTTCGACTTGTACGAATTTGTCATTAATCAAGAGCCCCCGCGTTTTGGGGGCTTTATTATTTCGTAATCTGCTAACAGCAAATCGGATTAAAAAATAATTTCCGCCAATTTCTTCTCAGAGAAATTTTCGCGGGAAATCAAAACATTGCCAGGTTTCCCGGCCAATTTGTAAAGAGCCTTTATTTTATCCGACGGAAAATTTTCCGACGCACTAAAATAATATAACCGGGTCGGAGAGACGAGCGCCGCTGCAGTGAGCATCCCTCCCACTTTTGCCAATCCAGGCGTAAAAAAATCCTGCAACAAAACGTGTTCATTTTGGATATCCAAATGCGCTCCATCGGCAACAACAGCGTTGAGATGCGGAATGACAGCAGCCGCGAGCAATGCCCATGGGCCGGCCTTTTCCAATCCAATCAAACTAACTTTTGATTTTTTATTCAGAAACCCGACCGCAGTCGCAATATCCTGTATTCTTTCCTGCAAATCCGTTTTATTAAATGTTGTGTAATGAGAAATACTTTCATCGCGCATTTTCATGCAAGCCGGGAGCGTATGTTCACCAATTTTAAATGCGTCAATCGCCAGGACAGAGCAGCCTTTTTTCAACAAAGCCCCAACCAAATCAATTGGTTGTGCTGATCCGTTTCTGGCCAGCGCAGCTTTTCCCTGCGGATGAACGATGAGCGCCGCCCTGCCATTTGTCTGTACAGGCTGGTAAAAAATGGCGGGAATCCAATCCTTTTGATCGGCCCTTGAAATTAAAAGCCGTGTAACCGCAAAACCATCGCCTGCCGACTGCCCGATAATATGCGTTTGTACATTTTTCGGAATTTCCACATCGAGAATATCCTGCAAAGCGTATCCGTAAACGTCGCGAAACTTTTCAACCTGGTCCCGCTTTTTGGGCCAGTACGTCTTTAATTGACCTTGATAAAGTTCTTTTAAATATTCAGTCAGTTTTTCTTCATTCATATCACCGGGCGGCGGATTCTTGTCGGAAAAATTCAACAGGTTTTCCGGCGCTTCAACCGTAAATTTTTTCTCCTTGTATTTTTCCGCATCATCATCGTGCAGCAGCCATTTGGCAAACCATGCATAAACCGCCTCGCGGCTGGTCTTGTTATAATTATGGGGGAAATCGTACTGAACATATTTTAACTTTTCATCCGCGTTATACAAATCATAGATTTTTCGCATCATGGGATATTCGACCGTGGGCGTGTTTTTCGTCCAGTCGTGCGTATCCGAAACCATGAGCAGCGGTCGTGGAGCCGTGAGCGCACCGATCTCCACGTTAAAAGTGTTCAATCGCAGTTCCGGTGCATTTTCGCACAAACATCCTCCCTGAAAATTTGCGGAAATCATATTCACCGGCGCTGCAACTTTGATCCGATCGTCCACAGCAGTTACCATAAAAGTCTGCGTGCCACCGCCGGACGCGCCTGTGCAGCCGATACGCGTGGTATCGACATCGCTCAGGGAAGTGATAAAGTCCAGGGCACGGATACTGTTCCACAACTGCAAGCCCATAAGACTGATTCCCCAGAGTTGGTGCATTTTTGTATCGGCAAAATGGTGCGACACTTGTTTGCTGTCCTCGTATCCAACCATGTCGTAGGAAAATATAACGTAACCCTGCCTGGCAAAATTGATGCATCGACCGGGGACCGAAGCCCTTTCCGAATTCTCCAGGCGCCCGTTTTTCCAGTGTCCATGGGGAGAGATGATGCCGGGAAACGGACCTGTTTTCCCAACAGGCCGATACAAATTTCCGGTGACGAAAAATCCCGGATAGCTTTCAAAGTAAACCTTTTCAACAGAATAATCTTTGTGCTCGATTTTGCCATAAATTTTGGCATCGAGGGGCGTTTTTTTCGGCATGGGCCACAAGCCGTTTGCGATCAAAATATGCTTTCTTAATTTTGCCGCCCTTGTCTCCCACTGTTGCAGGGACTTGTACTCCGGCATGGTATAATCCATGTTTCTGCCGCGGCGAACTTTTTCCAATCGCATATCCCGAAACGTACTGTCTCCCGGCGAGTAAACGGTGGTTAAATCCGACGGAGACGCTTTTTTCAACTTGGATAAATCTATTTTTTCTTTTTCGGCGCAACTTGTGAACAAAAGAAATAATAGGCTTAAAGGAATAATGAATTTCATAGCTGCCTCCAATTATTATATTTCCAACGGATAGAAAACGACGAACTTGTTTTTCTCTAACCCTAGAGTGCAATCCCGTTATGGATTGCACAGCGGCGCATAAAGGCGCCGCACTCCTCGCCTAAATACTTGATCGAAACGAATAAATCAACTGATATCATAATAAAATCAAACTAAGAATCGCAATGGACACGATACCCGTTACTCCCTGAATGAGGGTCGCCATGGAATGACAGCGCAGGGCGGTTGGTGTGTCCATGTCCGAGAACTGACTTACCACCCAGAAATAGCTGTCGTTTGCGTGGGAAACGGTCATTGCTCCGGCGCCGATTGCTAAAACGACCAGCGCTTTCGCCAGCGGTGCCTCGAACCCCATCGCTCCGAGCATCGGAGCGACAAGGGCGGATGTAGTAATGAGCGCCACGGTCGATGATCCCTGCGCCGTTTTCAGCGCGGCGGAAATAATGAATGGCAGGAAAATCCCCAATTGCCAATGCGACAAGGTGTCGCCGAGATAGGTGCCGACATTGGTCGCTTTGAGCACGCTGCCGAAGGCCCCGCCGGCACCGGTGATCAAAATAATGGTTCCGGCATTCTTCAGGCCCTCGCCGACCCATCCGGAAAAGACATTTTGGTCTTTCTTTGCGGGCAAAAGAAACGAAATAAAAACGCCAAGTAAAAGCGCAATAATGGGATTGCCGATGAAATCAAAAGCGGATTTGAGGCCACCTTCTCCGAATGGCAATGTCGGATAGTCTGCAACAGACTTTAAGGCAATGAGAATGATGGGTACAAGAAGAGGGGCGAAAACCAGGGTGATACCGGGCATTTCAGCATCTTCAAACTGCGCCATTTCTTCCTGTGGAATGATTGTGAAGCGTTTACAAAACCATGTTGCCCAAAACAAACCCGCGGCAGCAGTAGGGATAGAAACAATCAGTCCGAAAATCAAAACAAGGCCAATGTCCGCACCGATATTTGCAGCAGCGGCCAGTGGTCCGGGCGTTGGCGGGACAAAAACGTGGGTAGTATACAAGCCGGTGGACAGGGCAATGGCAATCACGGCCAGTGAGCGGCCGGTGCGTTTCGACAGAGCTCGATTGAGCGCCGAAAGCAGAACAAATCCCGAATCACAGAAAACCGGAATAGAGACGATATATCCTGTGATGCTCATCGCCAGCGGTGAATTCTTTTCACCTACGACGCGCAAAACCGTTTCCGCCATTTTTTTTGCGCCGCCGCTTTTTTCAAGAAAAGTACCGATGATGGTGCCGCAGGCGATAACAATGCCGATGCTTTTTAATGTACCGCCAAATCCCCCGGCAATGGCCTTGATAACTGCATCGGAGTCAAGGCCGGCAAACAATCCCATAAAAAGGGCGGAAAGTAACAAGACAAGAAACGGATGGATGTGAAACTTTGAAGTCGCTAGAACAATGAAAACCATGATAACAAGAAGCAGGAATAAGGTGAGCAATGACAAGCCTCCGGTTAAGTGATAATGATTGACCTTTTATTTATGGGCAACATCCTTTAACGGTTGAATCGGAAAGCCACGTCTGAACAAATAACTTTTCCCATTAGAAAAATTAAAGCGATAGGACAATAACACCACCCGGGCAATCGGCTTGTTCTCTTTATCGTATGCATCAAGCAAAACGCCCAGCCGGATCGTTTTGCTCTCGCCATTTTTGATCAGGAGATTTAAAGGGATGACAGCACCAATGTCCGTTTGGGCGACCGTCTTTATTAGTTTGGGGTTGGCGCGAATTTCGCCAATGGTTGGTTTGACAAGAAAGGCTTTATAATTTAAAGCCGAATTGACAATCTCCTGGCCGCGAAGCAGAACTAGAAAGCCGGCTCCCTCCGAAACCTTGCTCACATTATCGAGGGTGATATCCGGGCCGCCGAGATTATTGACACTCACCTCGTAAATTGCCAGATAACTCCATGTCCCTTTCTGCTGATCAAAAACCGGTGTGGCTAAAGAATTGCGCTCTTCAACAGAAATTTGCGAAAGAGCAATTTGTCGTGCAATTCCGGCATTGTATAAAGCGACTGCTGCGACAATCAAAGCAAGGAGTGAAATGAGCGCCGCAAAATAAATTGGCGTTTTGGAAAAAGTCATTCTCAATCCTTTCGCTTATGCAATCAATCGATACTCTTTTAAAATGGCTGCAATTTTTTTCTTATCATCGTCCGAAGCGGAAAGTACCGGATTAGTTGTGAATGGCTCGCACAAGCCCATGAGATTCATTGCGGTTTTAATTCCGCTAAGAAATGAGCGGCATTCGTAAACGCGCCAAATTTCATTAATTTCGCGCTGTAATTCATAAACCCCGGGGTCACCGTCGCAGATTCTATTATAAAGTTTGACACACCTGTCGGGGATAATATTTGAGATACCGTCCAGACCACCATCCGCGCCGGAAAGAATGCCAGTAGTCCACATGTGGGACTTGCCGATAAAAACGCGAAAATCCGGGCGATGATTACGCTTTAATTCGATGAGATTCATCAGGAAAACCCAGTCGACTGAACTGTCTTTAATGCCAACGATGTTTTCAATTTGCATCAATGTTTTCACCGTATCAATGCTCAACGGAGCCTGGGTAGTAAAAGGAATGTTATAAAGCAAAAGAGGCAGAATCGATTCTTTGGCAAGCGTTGTATAATAGTCAATTAATTCATCCTGAGAATTAGGAGGATAATAAAACGGTGGGTGGGCGACGACGAAATCCGCCCCGACCTCCTGCGTCTGATACAGATTTTCAAGCGTGCGAATGGTGCCGGTATCACCGATTCCGGCATAAACAGGAATTGCGCCTTTTACTTCGTCTACAACAATTTCCAGGGATTTTAATCTTTCACCATTTACAAGACAAACGCCCTCTCCGGTTGTGCTATTTACAAAAATGCCATGCACGCCGCCTCGAAGCAAATGACGAACTATTTTTTGCAACGCAGGTTCATCCACTTTTTCATTTTCTGTGAGAGGTGTAATAATGGGTACGACAATACCACGGAGTTTCTCCCCGTCATTTTTCACTATCTACTCCTTTATATTTATAAGAACAATGAATAGAATTCTGAATATTTTGAGAAAAATGGAAAATTCTGATAAAACCCAAAAATAAAATGTACAACATAAAATCTAAAAAAGCAAGCAGCTTGGGAATCCTTGGGGAACAGCTCACTTATTGGTGCTTTCAGGTGATAGTGCGGTAATCCCTATTCAACGTTGAAACTTGGGATCACACCCAAGTGAACGCTTGCCCCGGATGGACTGAAAACCTCTGTTTCCTGGTCGAGGATGCGACCATGGCCGTTCTAAATGAAAAAATTCCTCACGCATTCGGAATATTCAGCAACTCCCGATAATACGTCCTGATTGCGCGAACATCCTCCTCTGTGTATGCCTGCTCTTTAACACGCGTGATAAGTTTAAACGGAAATCCCAATTCCTGCAGAACAATCTTTCCGCCGAGAGGCCAGTAAACGTGTCCAAGAACTATCGTCGCTTCGAGAATCTTATATTGGACTTCGCGCGCACCAAGGATATCACCATCAAGAAACCGATCCTGCAACTCGCAGATCAACTCCGGATAAAAGTTTGCACCTCCGCCAACGCAGCCGACCGCGCCGACGCTCAAATCCTGTAGAAAAACCATTTCCGCACCGGAAAAAAGTGAAATATCGTCGGAAATTTCCCTGGCCATGTAGCCCATATATTCTCCGTTAACTGTGCGATATTTTATAGCAACAAGTTTGTCTAGTGCATCGACCATTCTGCGCATCAATTTTGGTGTAGCAGAATGCAGCCCTTCACCGCGAGGATCGTAAACCATAAACGGGCAGTCAATTGCATCGTTAACGGCTTTGTAATAGTTAAAAAGGCTTTCCTCATTTCCCGGTATGTCCGTAGGCACAACCACGCCAACTCCGTCGGCACCGTGTTCCGCAGCGTAGCGGCTCAGTTCCAGAGTCTCTTCCAACGATGCAGCACCGGTTCCGGCAAAAACCTGCTTTCGCCCCCCGGCCGCCTTTACCACGCTGTCGATAATTTCTTTGCGTTCATTCATTTGAAGTGTTTGATATTCGCCCGATCCTCCCATGGGAAAAAGAATATCCACTTTTTGTTGACACAACCAGTCAACGAATTTTTCCAGAGTTTGAAAATCAACGGATTTGTCTTCATTAAAGGGCGTCAAAACCGGCGGAATAATGCCATGGTACTTTTCGTGAAGTCGGTTTTCCATGTTTGAACCTCTCGTCTATATTTGTATTTTAGTTCATTTCAAAACTAAAGATACAAATTCAAAACTTGAAAACAAGGTAAAACTTCTTGTTTTTAAACAGAGAAGTTTGTAAAATGTTTTAATGTGAGAGATAATATTATAGGAGGCCAAGTTGTATTGCGTTATAACAGCAGATGTTAACAAATCGCGAGCCGTTGTCGATCGCTCCGGATTGCAGAAAAATATTCTGGCTGTATTAAGTGAAACAAACGCAAAGTTTGAAAATGACATCGTTGTGCCGTTCACCATAACCGTAGGCGATGAATGGCAGGGGTTGCTTAACTCGATCGCGCCAAGCTATCAGATTATCGATTTCTTCCGTCAATCATTAACGGATATCAGCGTGAGCTATGGCATCGGTGTCGGCCAAGTCGAAACGTCATTTATGCCGCGAACAAGTGAAATGGATGGCGAAGTATTTCGTCGTTCTCGCAATGCGCTCAACACAGCAAAAAAAAACAAGTCTGAAATTATTTTCGAAACCGGGAATGAACCCGTTGATGTATTGCTAAATTCGATATGTCGGCTGTTATTTGCTGTGCGTTCAAAATGGACCAACCGCCAGAAAGAAAAAATTATTCTTTATAAAAATCTTCGAAACGAAAGAAAAGTAGCCAAGGAACTGGGGGTCACACAGGGAGATATCCATCAAGCCATCAAAGCAGGTTCCGGAAAAATTTACATTGAAAGCGAAGAACATTTGAATTATTTTTTGAGCACCTACGCATAATAGCATATTCACTATTATTTTATTTTTAATAGTTATTTCACTATTTAATGATTTAAAATAGAATGATTATAAAAGCCCTGGTTATCCTCGTCAGCATATTGGTCGCGACTTTCTTATCTGGAAGCGTCATAGCATCAATAATGAAAGCCCTTCAGCGCAAAGAAAGCAACAAAAAAATTGCCCACTCCATTCAACAAAGCTCCGAAGGTGCAGGCAAAATCATTGGATGGCTGGAGCGATTTCTTGTTCTAATTTTCATTTATATCGGATATTATCAGGGGATTGGCTTTATCACTTGCTCTCAAGAGTCTGTCATGAAATATCAATCCATCAGCCAAGCAGCAAAAAACCTGGTAAGGAATATTTTCCATATGCGTTTAATTTCACTACCATTGATTATTTTTTCAATTCTCATTTTCAGTTGTTCCGATAACAATCAATGGAAACGAATCGATGACGGGA
>JAADGR010000046.1 GCA_013152225.1 Calditrichota bacterium | reverse complement strand
GTGCGCGATATACCCGGTATCCGGCAAAATCGATAATGCCGGTATCATGATCCGGTACTTGTGAAACATCGCTCCATTCCAGTATCACACTTTTTTCGCCCGAGGTTACCGTCAAATCCGGCGGGGGAGGAGGTTCCGGTGCGTCATAGGGAGATCGTCCGTTTTCTATATTTCTGAAATATCTTCTTGTTGCCTGACTGTAATACTTGAACAGTGAATCTCGTCCTGTAGCTACCAAACGGTCTTTTTCTTCGTCGGTGATGCCTTTGCCGCCTTTCCAATGTGTCCACCAGGAAAGTCCTACCGAGTCACACATATCATAATTAATTCCATTTACACAAAAGAGCATTGTAAAATGAATGTCGCTGCCGAAAGGCATTTCATAAGGCCCTACACAAACATAAGGATTTGGACGGGCAACATTTACCGGATCATTGGGTTCGGTAAAGCCCATTTCCTGCGGACTTTTCATGTGCTTGCCGGTGAAGTAAAATTTAAATGCATCTTCCGTGGACGAGAAATGTACATCTCCCGGCCGCCAGGTTGTTGCGTAGGGTTGCGACAAGTCGTTTGTTTGATCATCATAGCTTTTGTCTGCATGGAGAATTCCCATGCCGAAATATTGAGGCGATAATATCCGTCCCATTCCCGGACTCTGCTCCATGAATCCCATATTCAAATCCGGATCACCTGTGTCATCCCAGCCCGGTGATTTATTGTTATCGCCATCCCACACGATAAATACTCGCAGGGAATCAGCGTTTGCATCACCATTGGGGTGAAGCGGCGTACCGTTGCCTATAAAATCTAGATAATTTTCACCATAGTATTCGACCCAATCGTCATTGTTATTTTCATAAGATGAAACCGGAGGCTGCCATGCACCTTCTGAACCCACATCCGGCTGAATCATATATTGGAAACAAACATTATGCAAAAACTGATTTTTCAGTTCTACAGTTTTCTCATTTTGATTCACGTTGCCGCTATTTTTCATTAAAAAATCAACATACATGTAACTATCGAACGGATAACTGGCATAAGAATAAAAAGTTTGCTCTCCGGTTATTCCAACGTCATAAGACCACTTGATATACATTATCCCATCGCTTATCAGATTAGGGTCTAATTCATCATAATGCTGCCTTGGCGGCTGAACCTCACCATTAACAATCAGGGTGGGCGGTGGTTGTCGCAGAACGATTTTAAATTCGTGGCCAACGCATCCAAAGCGGCCGCCTGGTGGATGAACCAGGTTGCTTGGATTAACGCCGCCTACCAGGTAAGGGTAATGTTTATTTCTCCAATCCGTCCAGTCTTTCATGCCGTAACTGAGACCGCTCTCACGGGCTGTGCCGTTCATCAGGAAATCCTGACCGTTCATTCTGACACGATAGTGATTTGCCGGCCAGACAAAAGAGGCTTCCCATCCCCCGCTGGGAATATCTTCGTCCTCATGCCATAGCTCGCCAATGCGTAAATATTTCCGACCTGTAACATGCTGCGGCAGAACAACATTTGTGTTTAAAAGCACGATAATAGCGCTTGCTAAAACAAAGAAATTAATTGTAATTTTCATTTATATCTCTCAAAATGCATTCGCTATACCTATTAAAAACCTAATCCGATACTGAACTGGTTGATTACACCAAGAGCTCCCATGTCGCTAAATGCGTAATCAAATTGTAGTTTAATATTCATATATTCCATCTTTAGTCCGAGACCGCCTGTCAATCCTTGTATATCGTAATTTCCCTTGTAACCGGCGCGCAAAGCAAAAAACTCTTTATATTGATACTCCAGACCATACACCATACGTTCAGCATAATCCCGCGGATGCATAACGTCACATGCAACTGTAAGCCGATTATTTTTTGAATCGGGGAAAAAGACCTGGTTAATATCCATTGCCAGGCCGAAACGAAAATTCAGGGGGATCGGCTTGTTGGCGAAATTCTGCACACTCATTCCAATGCACAAATTTTTAAAACCGGAATTATAATAGGTGCCAAAATCATAAGCAACGACGTCTGTGACGTTATTGACATTTCTTTCAGCTTCAAAGTCAGAGCCGACATACTCCCAGATTGTACTTGTCCCTAGTTTTTGATATGCATACTTTGTTTGGCCCCCTATAAAAAAACGATCTGTAATCTGCCTCGCATAGCCAATGCCAATCACATACTCTCCAATATCAAAACTTCCGAGGCTTTGATAACCCTCCCAGGCATGTGCATCCACTATTGTGCGTTCAAAAGAACCGTAATCCGCAGTCATGTAATTCAATGAAAAATTGCCTAGTCTGCCGGCGTTATAAACGATAACGCCTGATTGATAGCTAATATCCGCTATCCATTGGGAATGATTAAATGCCAGCGCTAAGCCATCAACAAAAGCCGTCCCGGCAGGATTATAAAAGATGCAATTCGGATCGCCGCTGATTGCGGTGTATGCACCTCCCATTGCAACCGCACGTGCACCTGTTTCGAACTTGAGGAACTGAAGCTTACTTTGCGCCACTTTTTTCATCGCGTATATTTCTGTCCGGGTCGCAAAAAGGCAAATGATAATAACGAAAACTGAGATGATTCTCTGTTTTTTCATGGCTTAAACTCCTAGTTATCGAGTAAAATTAAATCTTAATCCAAAATAGATTCTGACGGGGCCGCCTACACGCGCCAGGTAATTATCACCGGGTTTTTCAGCAGGACGCACAATATCGTGGGCTTTATAATGACCCACCCTATGTTTCGTTTTTTCGATTGACCTCAGGTATTCATACTGCTCTTTTCCAGGTCGGTCATTTGGTCCGCTTAAGACTTGCCAATTTAAGAGCTTTCGCGAAAATAAATTACGCACATCCAAATATAAACTTGCGCTGATGCCTTTCATCGTTAAGTTTTTGCTTATATAAAAATCACCTCTGAAATAATTTGCATTTTGCATATTATTATATATGAACGGGCTGTTATCCGGATTCCATGTCCATTTTTCACCTTCGGCCCAGTTAATAATGCCGTTAATGCGCCATCCACCCAGGATTTGATGTCCCGCTACTCTCGGGCCCCAATTATCGGGTGTATGGAGATCTAAATTGGCAATAAAACTCGGCGTCCATTCCCACAAGTAGTCATCCGGCCACAAGATTTTGGAAAACTCGGATACATTTTGTGGATCGCCTTTTACAAATCTTGTCTTATATCCAATCTCGCCGGCTTTTTGGCCTTTAAATTCAGTTTGAAGCCAACCGGTAAAAAATCTGCCCAATCGTTTATAGAGCCGGAATTCCCAGCCAATTATGTCCTCGTATTTTTTATTGTCCCACGTATAATATCTCTGGGTAGGATTATCTGAAAATACATTTTGGTAGTAAACATCACCCAGTTCGTCGGTAACATCTTTGTAATAAATTTCCGAATGAATCAGGTATTTATTAAATAACACCTGTTCATATCCAAGTGAATACTGCACTGTTTCCGGAGGTTTCAGATCCGGATTACCTCTCCATTTAAGATTCGACCACATTCTGGGATGCGGTTGGAATCCATAACGAAATATATTGTCCGGCGCCGTATAAGCATGGCCATAATTAAAATAGATCTTGCTGTTTGCTGTCATTGGATTTGAGATACCGAATCTCGGGCTAAGACGATAATATACTTTGCTCCTTTTGTAATCCATTCGTTGCATATTTTCCCAATAATTCGTTATGAAAAAGTAATTAGAAAAGGGATCTTTTGGGTAAAAGCTTTTTGTGTTTGCATCGAAATACTCGCCTCTAAGGCCAAAATTTCCGACAAGTCCTTTAATTTCTATTCGATCTTGCAGGTAGAGCGCTCCATAGAGCGGCACTTCTTCAAACCGGATTGCAATATCTTCCCCGCCGCCTTCATTCTCGGTATACTTTTTTGCATATTCTCTGATCTGATAGTATTCCCGATCCATAACGCTTTCGGTAAAATAAAATCCGGCTTTCAAGAGATGATATTTATTAACCTGACTCGTAATATCTCCCCTGAAAAGCGTGCTGGAGCCTATTGAATGGTCGACATTGTTTGTCATGGCATCGAAATCGACTCGCCCCACCTGGTCATCATTGCTGGTAACCCCGGGATAGACCCATCCAGCCGGTGTTTCATCCCAATAGCTTGCAGGGCACCATATTTTATCGCCTTTATATAGTGTCGTATCCTTGGCAATATAATGACCGCTTTGTGGATCCCAGATTCCGGGAGTATGCAGCGTATCACTTTGAATGGTATAAAAATCCGCATCGATCTTTTTTATTTTTGTCGTGTCTCGCAAGGCCCCATGGTCAAAGTTGAATTTATTATTGCTGTGCGAAAAACGAAGTTCTAAAAAAGTACTGGGTGAAATGATGTGCTCGAAACGCATGCCGATGGTAGACATTTTTGTGTCGGCTAAATGATGGTTCTGTGTGACATAAGAGCCACCGCCACCTGTTCTCATAATATTGGGTTCGTAAGCTCGTGCGGCATTCATAAATCCTAAACCCCATGAATCCGAGTCCATGCCCAGAATATCCAACTTTGTCGAATTGGAAATCTTGTACTTTAATTTGTACATTAAATTTCTTTCTTCAAAATGGTCACGTGCACCGGGATGTGCATAGGCGGTATAATCACCGCGGTAGGAGACCAGAAAAGACAATTTGTTAAAAAAAGTACCGATGCCCGGCAAGTTGGCTCCCGGAAAAGGCCCGCTAAACGTGGCATCAATAATATTGTCCGGCTTTTCTCCCTCGGGACGCCCCCTGTGCCGCCAAAGCCATAATTGGCGTCGTTGGTTCGGAGTCATATCATTGGTTGAATCACTATCCCCATATTTCTGTTCGGAAAGTTTGGGCCAGCCAATGAATTTATCTTCCGGATTTGGGAACTTTCGTGCGAGGATTTCTTTATTCATCGACCAGTCGCTGCCATACATCAGGAAATATTTGTCCTCTTTATATTTTTTGGGGCCATCATATCGATAGCCGGCCGGGCTATATTTCCAGTCCAAAGCAAAGCTATAGTTGTTCCCACCTTCTTTTGTTACGACGTTAATCAAACCGGAACGTAATTCTCCATACTCTGCCTGGAAACCGCCGGTTTGAATAGTGATTTCCTCGATCGATGTGCGATTATAAGACAAAAACGGACGGTTAAATGTATTATCCTTCATCGCAAATCCGTCCAGATAAGCCATCACCTGATCATTTCCACCACCTCGAATGTCGATTTTATTATCATAATTATTTATGGAAACCCCCGGAGATAAAGAAAGAACTTCCTGAATGGTATTTCGAGGTAAATTTTCTGTTTCTTTAGTGTTAAGAATCATTTGGCTGGCTGAAACGTCTGCCTGGACAACTTCACGTTTAGCAACAATTGTAACTTCCTGGCCTTTAATAGTTTCCTGCTGGAGGGCGAAATTGATGACTACGGTTCGCCCCATGCTGACGGCAACATCGGTATAACTGAGCTGTTTATACCCCATCATCCTGGCAATGACGGCATACCTTCCTGGCGGGATATTGATGATAAAATATTCTCCTTCCGTGTCGGAAGCTGCTCCCATCGGGCGTTCCAGATCAATAATTCTGCCGTCGCTCCAACCTTTTAAAATGATATTGGCTCCCGGTAAACTTTCCCCTGTTTGGCTGTCTGTTACTTTGCCGGAAATCTTTCCGGTAACACTACCAAAAACGGAGTTAATCGATATACTGAAAACAATACATAAAACGAAAAAGTAACGATTTTTCATTATGACTCCCTCTCTCAATTATGATTGGTGGGCAATTATGAGATATCAATCAATATTACGTCGTATCTTTATTTTAAAACATATTGGGATTAATCATTGGGTCGTGTTTGTCATTTAGAAATTAATAATTGATCAAAAAATTAGTAAATTTATTAGCGACCATTAAGAAGTGTTATTCTGGAATTGCCTGAAAAATCAGGGATCAATCGATTTCGGAAATCGATTGCTAAACAGTATACAAAAAAATATAGTTCTTGTCAAGGAAATTATCAATTTTTTGTCGAGTTGTGTAAAATATTTAATTCTTTTTTCTAGTCACGGGATTTTGGTGGAGAGAGGGCAGAGTAATTTGCGACAGACGAAGGTTTGGTCTTATATTTCAGTTGCAATCCTGGCTGAATTAAAAAGTTCGGATCACTGAAATTGTGGCGAATCTAACAACATTTGTTCAGCCTCCTCGAGTTCGCTTTTTGTATCAACACCGAAACCGCTAAAATGGGGGTTTTCACATTTTGTTTCAACCACATAAATGTCATATCCATTTTCTAAAACCCGCAGTTGTTCGAGGTTTTCAATCCGCTCAAGATGGCCAACAGGAAATTGGGAAATTAATTGCAGAAAATCGTTTTTGTACACATATAAACCAATATGCTCATAGACTACAAGTCCATTTTTGTTCAGCGGATAGGGAATGAGTGAGCGGGAAAAATAAAGAGCATTGTTGTTTTTGTCGATGACTGTTTTAACCACGCTTGGCACACGCATATCTTCTTTCCTGATTCGTTTCACTATCGTCGCCATATTAATTTTATTGTTCCCAAGTATGGTTTCTGTGAGTTCGTCAATCATCTTAGGGTCAACGAAAGGTTGGTCTCCCTGGACATTGATGACATAGTCAAAGTCAAAATTTCGTACTGCTTCAGCAACTCGGTCGGTGCCGCTGCGGTGATGGGGAGATGTCATCACAACATTTCCTCCAAAGGATTCAACAAGAGATTTTATACGTTCATCATCTGTGGCAACAATAACTTCTTGCAGCAACTGCGCCTTGGAAACTTGTTCATAAACACGCTGAATCATGGCTTTACCGCTAATTTTCAAAAGCATTTTACCTTCCAGACGTGTGGATCCATATCTTGCAGGAATAACTCCAATAATTTTTTTCATGAAAATTCTCCAAAACTCATTTTTTATTAAAATTTGAGTGCATGACTTGACTTGTTGCGTTTCGTGTTTCTTTACCAGTCTTTAGCTGCCAAGAGCCTTTTGTGTCGACTTGCCAACACTAAATTTGCTAGGCAAAATAATTTTTTTATACTTTTGTTCATCAGGCGATTGAATATGTTGGAATAACAAGTCAAAGGCGCGCTTGCCCAATTGACCTATTGGTTGAGAGATGCTGGTTAACGGGTATGACAAATAAGGAGTGGATTTCATGTTTGTGAAACCTACCACAGAAACATCATCGGGAACCGACAATCCTGCTTCAAAAATAGCCTCGAGTGCTCCTACGACAATTACATTCGCAGAGACCAACAGAGCCGTTGGTCTTTCCGGCAAATTTAAAATTTCTTTTGTTGCTTTATAGCCGCCCTCGATAGTACATCCATTGCCGACAATAAGATCCTGGTCGATCTGCATATTATATTTTGCAAGCGCCCCTTTATATCCTTTCTCTCTATCCTGAATTGCAGAAGATGCTTTGCGTCCACGAATAAGTCCAATGCGGTTATGCCCTAATTTTATGAGGTATTCTACTGCTTTAAACACATCATTATAATCGTCAGTAACGACTGCGTTTGTCTCAAAATCGTCGAAATATCGACTTGCAAGAACAAAAGGAAAATTTTCTTCTATTAATTCTTTAAAATGATCCTTTGATTCCTGGACGGGCGTTATGACCAATCCTTCGACCCTTCGTCTTTTGAGCATTTGTATAAAATTTATTTCTTTTTCCTGGATTTCGTCGGTATTGCAAATAATGAAACTATAATCTTTTTTCTCACATTCAATCCCAAGACTTCGAGCCATACCGGCATAAAATGGATTAAGTATGTCAGGAATGATCAAGCCAATTGTTTGCGTCTTTTGAAGCCGTAAATTGCGTGCCATCTCATTGGGCGCATAATTAAATTTCTTGACCGTTTCAAATATTAATTTTCGTGTTTCTTCGCTCACATTAAAATTGTCGTATTTACCGCTTAATACACGCGAAACAGTGGAAGGATGAACGCCTACCTTTTTTGCAATATCTTTTAATGTTACCGCCAATAGAACTCCTTGCTGTCAAGAAACCGATTTAGGAAAAGGTTTTCTCTAAATATAGTATAATGCGATGCAAGTATCAAGTGCTATTTCCCTTTATCGGGCTATGATTAGTTTTCCAATCGCCTCAGAATGATCAGACCCTTCAGAACGAATAAATGGTGAATCAAGCCGGTGTGCAATTATTTTATACAGGTAAACGCCATTTGCTAACGGATCGCCGTCGGCATCAGTGCAGTTCCAGGACTCTTCTGGAAAAGAATTAAATCCACTTTCACCAAAGCCGCTCATAGACAGGATTCGTCTGCCGGCAACAGTGTAAATATTGATGGTTATCTCACAATCGCAACTCAAATCAAAAGTGAAAAAAGTCGCGCCTTGTGATGGATTCGGATAAGCTAACACGTTGCTTATACCAAGGTCTTTTGGGACAACCACAATTTCAGCGCTCCAGTAACTGGGGTTTAGTGCATTATCCCATACAGTGAATGAAAGAGTATGTTGTCCAACCGGTAGTTCCTCAATTTTATAGCTGAATCGTCCTGTACTTTTATTATTATCCTCAAAATGAAAAAGGCGGTTTGGCTCAAAACCCGGTAGTGTTTCGCCATCAACTTTCAGCGTCATGGAGTAAACGGAAGAAAATGATTGAAAAATACCGCTGGCTTGATCAACAATTCTTCCCTCGAGTGAAAATGGAGTGGTGATGGCAATATCCGACTCATCAGAAGTTACTTTTATCCCCGCAATAATGATACTGATTTTAGGCCCGATACTGTCTCTGTGAACTTGCCGGCTAAGAGAATCTGTTTGAACGTAAATAGAATCTACACTGCCGATAGAGTGTAAAATTGAATTGCTGCTTGCATTTTCCTGCCAGGCACATGCTACCACTCTACCGAACTGTCCGCCGGCGCTTGTATCCGCAGTGGCAAAGAAATCACTTTCAAAAATACCCTTGTCTACCTTTGCAGTTCCTTCGTAAAGAAGCTTGCCTGGCCATTTATAACTCATGTCGCCCAATTGCATGTTCACAGCAGAGTCATATAAACGAATCGAGCATATACCATCAAAGTCAGTTATCCGCTTGCCGGTGTTTTGTAGTACCTCTCCTTTAATTGTTACTCTCTTTGTCAGAGCAATTGAATCGGGATGGACTTGCAGGGCGATGGTACTTTTGGGTATGGCTAAACGTTGGGCCGGATCACCAAGCAAAAACATAATTTCGGTTTGATCGGGAAATCCACTCATCGTTTTTGCTTCAAGCAATGTCTGGCCAATAGAAAGAGCAGCGCGGGTGGAATCAGCGAAAAGGCGCTGATAGAACTCCTCATTAACTCGAAATGAAGCCGCATGCATTGTCCAGCGGGCTGAGCCGATACATGAAATAGCGCCGCCCTGAGGGTGAAGCAGCAAATATTCTCCTGAACTGACAATGCGCGGATCATCAAGCAAGGCCATCTCGCATGTACCGGCAAAAAACAAGGGAAGGCGTTTGTCATTTTGTATCATTGCCAGATCCACGGGGGTACGAAAAAGATTTTCGTGTGCGAACATGTTCCAATTGGCGTGGCCAAGATAATTAATGTACAACGTCCCCTGGTTTATTGTTGATATAAAGTCGGCTTTTGCTTTGGGTTTATCGAACACACGATTCCAGGAATAATGATTCAAGTAGATTTTTCGTAAATCAAAGTCTTGTGTCGCTTGCAGATTTGCCAACTTTTCGGTGTCTCTTAAAAATACCATATCTTCAGGGAAGAAATCTTGTTTGCGATAACTGTCATCAGCCAACAAGGTGATGACACTTCGCCAACGTCCTGCCGGTGGAGAGGCATCATAGTTGATGATCTTGTCAACCACAACCGCCAGTTCTTCTGTGGATTTTACCGGCAGGCGGCCTATGATCATGTCCATCTTTCGGTCATTGGTCAGATTAACGAACCAGTCATCGCTTACCTTTA
>JAADGR010000048.1 GCA_013152225.1 Calditrichota bacterium | reverse complement strand
CTGGAACGCGAATCAAAAAGTGAGCGGCAGAACGATGCTGTCGCGCTGAATTTGCACTTGGCAAAGCTCTATTTGCAGGCCGATAGTTATTATAAAATGGCCGGCTGGGACTGGGCGAAGGAAGCCACTGGCGAAGGCATTTTTATGCGCCTGGAAATGGCCGCCCGGGCGCTGGAAGAAATTTGCCAGGTAAAAAATCATCCGCTCTATCACCGCGCGGTCTGGTACCTGGGCAAAATGGCATTTTGGGCTTGGGTTGAGGAACATGGATCGTGGCAAAACCAAAAGGCCGATCAATGTTTTCAAATTCTCAAGCCGTTTTATCCCGAACATCGTCTCTTGAGGATGTACATGGGCGAGTGGGTGCGTTCTCCTGAAATCGAAGCGCCCGGGGATGGCGACGGCCCGGCATGGGCTGTGGCGCAAAATCGTGCCTTAAAGGGCATCCTGTCGGTTATCCATTATTGGGTCGGGAATCGCCAGGCGGAAAATGGTGAAATGGGCGGCAAGTATGACGACGATGTGGAAATGCTGCGCTGGTGGCCGGTCGCCCGGCTGGCGGCGGATGATTCTCTTGCTCTTGTCGGATTGACGAGGATTGTCAATGGCATCTGGAACAGCGGTTGGATCAGGGACGGCTTTTCCGCCAAGGTGCGCGATGTGGAACACGCCTCCGAGCCTGTCGCCGATACGCAGCCGATGATGATTGGCCTGGATTACGGCAATCCCGTTTACGTGGAACGTTGCATGGCGAGCGCCCGGCTCATGCGCGATCCGTGGACCGGCGTCAATGAAAAAGGGCATCGACACTTTAAATCGAGCTGGTATTCCTCCACCGAGATTGATGAGCGTCCGCCGCGCAATTGTGATGTGCCCATGAACGCACGCACCGTCAAAGCTGTGCGCTGGCTGGCCTGGTACAATCATCATCCCGCAGCTTTGCAGCTCATTCGCGAGTGGAGCGACGCCTGGCTGGAAGACTGTCTGCGCACCGACCGCGGTAAACCCTACGGCGTTGTGCCCTCGGCCATCCGCTATGAGGATGACGCCATCGGCGGCTATGGGCCAAGCTGGTACGATTCCGATATGTTCTGGAGCTATTACAATTTTCGCGGCGGCGCCCGAATGATGCAGCAGTTTCTTGCGACTTTTGCACTAACCGGCGATAAAAAATATTTGCAGCCCATCGAGATCGCCATTCAAATTGTGCAAAAGTACTCGCCTGAGGAAATAAAAGCCGCTTCGGAAGGCAGCGAGGCATGGGTAGCCGGTATTCTGCAAAACTCAAAAGGCTTTGCCAGGGTTCTTGAGGAATGGCGATTGTTGACTGACAATCCCAGCTATGACAGCGTTGTCAAAAAATACGGCTCGGATTATATGAAATATCGTCTCACCGGTGAAAAGGATTGGTTGATCCAGGGCAGCGAACATATCATCAAGCCGACCTGGTTCAATCGCGAGTTGATAACCACCGAAGCCTATTTTACCGACCGCGTCGACATTGGCGACGTGCACCAGAGCCAGAACTGGGCCGGTTCGCATCTGGAGTCCATGTACACAGGAAATTCGCTGCTGCAGGGTTTCTTCCCGTTCTACCAGGTGACATGGACTGGGCTGGGCGACGACTTTAGCGCCGTTGTTTTGAGCGCCGATCGACGGCATATCAAAATTGCCGCCTACAATTTCGACGATCATCCGCTTTACGGTTCCCTCTCTTTTTGGCGGCTTTCGCCCGGACGCTACGAGTTTGAACAGGGAGCCGACCTCGATGGCGACGATGTCCTCGACAGCGTCGCACAACGCCATCGGTTTGAAATAACTTCCCGCTCCGGTTCGCACGAGATTATTCTTCCTGTGCGTTCCGAGCAGATCATCCATGTGACGCAGATTGAAGCGTTTCCGCAAACCAATGAAAGGAAAATTCCCGATCTGGCGATGAGCGAAAGTGAAGTGACCGTGCGAAACAATTCTTCGATGCAGCAGCTTTTGATCACGGTGCCCGTGCATAATATCGGCATCGCTGACGCTTACAATGTCATCGTGGAAGTAAAGGACAGGAAAAGCGAACGCGTGCTTGCAAAGCAGACGATTAAACAGATTAAAGCGCCGCTCGATCTTGTCCCCAAAATCCAAAAGGTGGAATTTGTTCTTCCAAAAACAAAGGTAAAGGGCAAAGCTGTCGAGATCGTCGTTCGTACAAAAAATAATAGTCCGGAGATCACAAAGGTGAACAATCGCCTTGTTCTGGATGAATTGTAGAGAAAGCAGATTTGCAATCAGGTATATTGAAAGACGAGTATTTTGAAACCGGAAAGGAACTCTTTATGCTTCACAAAATATTGGCTCTGCTTTTCATCGTGTTTTTGGTATCGGTTTGTGCCAGCCCTCTCTATGCTGCTTCATCCGGGAAAATAGTTGGTATTGTTAAAGATGCAGGTTCCGGCGATCCGTTGCCTGGAGCAAATATCGTCATTGACGGGACGGCAAGAGGAACCTCGACAAATCTTGAGGGTGAATATCGTTTAACTAAAATTCCACCGGGAAAATATACTCTTGTCATCACTTATATTGGTTATAAAAAAGCCCGTATTACTATAACCGTATTACCAAACCGAACAATAAATCGGGATATTCAGCTTGAATTTGAAGCTTTAAAGGGTGAGGAGGTTGTTGTTACCGCGCAGTTGGATGGTCAGGCTCGTGCGATCAACAGGCAGCTTTCTGCGAACACAATAGTCAATGTTGTTTCTCCCGATAAAATTCAGGAGCTGCCTGATCAGAATGCGGCCGAATCATTGGGGCGGTTGCCCGGGATTTCAGTTCAGCGCAATGCGGGTGAAGGACAAAAAATTGTCGTCAGGGGTTTATCACCTAAATTTAATTCGATCCTGGTGAATGGTGAACGTATCCCCTCTACCGATCCTGAGGATCGCTCTGTTGATCTGAGCATGATTTCACCGGATGTCC
Source organism: Calditrichota bacterium (assembly GCA_013152225.1). Taxonomy (GTDB): domain Bacteria; phylum Zhuqueibacterota; class Zhuqueibacteria; order Residuimicrobiales; family Krinioviventaceae; genus Hydrothermomicrobium. The sequence goes on along the minus strand of JAADGR010000048.1, from coordinate 7,074 downwards.
TTGCCGGCATCGAGGTTTACAAATCGCTGACACCGGATATGGATGCGGATGCTGTGGGAGGAACAGTTAATTTTGTCATCCGCAAGGCACCCGAGGGCTTGAAAACAAATATCCGAATGCAAGGAGGATACAACAATCACGAAAAAGATTATTCCCCCTACAAAGGCAGTATTAGCTTAAGCAATCGCTTTTATGGTAATAAATTTGGCGTTTTGGTAACTGCCAGCAGGCAACGGGCAAATCGAGGTTCTGACATTTTGGAAGCCAGTTACTTTTTCAAAAGAGAAAAGAGAGAAGGGGAGGAAAGGGCGCTTATCGAAGTGGATAAACTGAATTTGGGAGACCGTCTTGAAATCAGAGATCGATACAGTGCCAGTGCTGCACTCGATTATGATCTTAAAAATGGCGGAATTCTGCTGAGCAGTTTTTGGGGCAGAACAAATCGCGATGAAGTGCGGCGCAGAAGGCGTTACAATATAGAAGCGTATCGCTCCGAGTATGATATTCGCGATCGCCAAATCGATGCCGATTTGTGGACAAATTCTTTGAGTGGGCATCACATTTTTCCCAATAAACTAAACATTGATATTGATTGGCGAACTTCTTATTCACGAACCTTTCAGGAAACACCTTTTTCTCATTATGCCCGCTTTTATGAACTGGGTGCTTTTAAAAATTCTCTTATTGATGATCGGGGACCGGAACTCATTCCCGAAGGTGCTGAAAACAATCTCGATCAAACTTTTTTTAAGCGCAGCATCATCGATGGTGAAAAAGTGGATGACCGTAATTTCACAGCTAAAATTGATATGAAATTGCCTTTTGTCCTGGGCAAAAAAATAACAGGCTATATAAAATTTGGTAGTAAAACGCGCGACAAAAGGCGGGATCGAAATAAAACTCGTATGCAAACCGATCATTTCGGAATCAACGAGCTTGGTGCTGCGGATACAACAGGCAAGTGGGATCTGACCGTGGATAAAAAAATCAGAATATCGAATTTTATTGACAAATCATTCAAAGCAGACAACTTTTTGAATGGAGCGTATAATTTTGGCTTGGGTTTGGATAGAAAAAAAATAAACAATTTTTACTATACTTACAAAAACTATGTGCTTGGAGGTAAACCTTTTTATAGAAACGATCCTACGGTTGATCTGGAAGATTATAACGCAGGAGAAAAAATAACAGCCGCATACCTCATGGCCGAGATAAATTTTGGCCAAAGAGTTTCTTTTTTACCGGGCATTCGTTACGAGAGAACATCAAATGATTATAGCAGCATTTATGGCACTCCGAGGAAGATTAATGAAAGCGATTATGGCTTGGCCGGGGCGACAGATACAACAGGTGTGAATATTTATAGAGATTTCCTGCCAATGGTTCATCTCCGCTACAAAGCTCTTAACTGGCTCGATTTACGTTTGGCTGTGACCAAATCGCTTTCCAGACCGAATTATTTTAATTTGGTACCCTGGCAACGTATCGAACATTTAGATCAAACGATCGAAAGAGGCGACCCTCGCCTCAAGCACACGAGTGTGTGGAATTATGACGCCTATCTTTCCATGTATAATCGTTATGGGCTTTTCACCTTGGGTTGGTATTACAAAACGATGGAAAATATTGATTATATACGAACCGCCAGAATTCAGGGTGGGAAATATAATGGATATACATTGACTGAGCCTGTGAACGCAGAAGGTGAATCCGTAATAAAAGGTATCGAATTAGAGTTGCAGACCAACCTCAAGCTTTTGCCAAGTCCTTTTGACGGCATTGTCATTTATTTTAATTATTCGAGAATTTTTTCTGAAACTTTCTATCCTTTGCTTAAAGTGGAGCGTGGCGGGCCGCCGTTTTTCAGGTCTGTATTTATTGATACCGTCCGGGTTGGCCGTTTACCGGGGCAAGCGGATAACCTTGCAAATTTGACCCTTGGATATGAGAAAAGAGGCTTTTCGGGACGTATCTCGATGGTTTACCAGGGTGAAAGCCTGATGACGATCGGGACTCGTGAAGAGTTGGACGGATTTTCCGACGCTTTTATTCGCTGGGACCTGGCCATGCAACAAAAAATTTCCCACGGATTCAGTCTTTATTTCAATCTTAACAATATATCGAATCGTTCAGAAGGCGCCTTTTTGGGTTTGCAATCATATCCTACGCTGCAGGAGTTTTTTGGCTGGACCGCAGATCTTGGTGTCAGGTATAAATTTTAATTTTTTTTATAAATATAACAGCGGAGAAACAAACATAATTTTCATGTTTTATGAAAGGAGGTGAATTAAAGACATTATTCAAAACGAATTTATTTACATCTCATTCCAAAGAAAGGAGGTATTTAAATTGTCGATGAAAAAAATCATCGAACGTAAACGAACTATTCATCATTTCATTAATGGAGGACTTATTCATGCGAAAAAATGCTAATTCCCTGTTCACTCTTTTTCTATTCGTAATTTTGTCGCTTGGAATTTTGAGTGAAGCCGATGCGCAGCGCATCGTAAATGTCGCACCAACTGAATTTGGTATTTTAAATAAAGTAATCGACGGCGACACCACGGCAACGGGTGAGCGCGTTGATTTGAACACGGTCTATGTTCTTGAGCGCGGCCCCAATGCCTATTATCTACTGGATGGCTCTATAGAAAACAGATTTCCGCTTACAATCGTTGCTGCGGATGGTGACGGTGAACGCCCCAAACTGGTCCCCGGTGTTGTTGAAGGTGGAGAATCATCACGTGCTTTTGTACCTCGTGCTGATTTGACTCTAAAAGGATTGTATGTGACTAACATGGACCAGGCCGGGGGACTCAAAAAGAACATGTTCAGAGTCAAAGCGGGTGATGTAAAAATTGTTGCGGAAGATTGCCAGTTTGATTATGACAGTCAGTCGGCATTTCGTTTGGATAAGGATGGAATAAGTCTTTTTCTGAAGAAATGTATCATTAGTAATATCGGTCAGACAGTGAATCCTAATAATGGGCGCGCTATCGATGATCGCGGTAATAATATTGATTCTCTCGTTGTTGAAAATTGTACTTTTTACAATATTACCAGCCGTGTGTTACGCGATGGCGGTGGCTATATTAACTATGCAAAGTTTAACCACAATACAATGGTTAATATCGGCCAGATGATGTTGTCCGTTGGAGAGGTTGTTGATTTTACATTTACCGATAATCTCGTTGTCAACGGTCTATTCATGGGTAATCCTGTCAATGCTGAAATTCAGCATTCCGTTATTGAGCTTTCACCTCTTACGAACGATGATCTGGCCGGTTTGTCGCAGACCGTTGACATCAGTCATAATAATTTTTATCTGGATCAGGCGATTGTCGATGCTTATCCCGACTCCGTTACCGCTGCCGCAGTCTTTGACTCTCTCTCCATGGTGGCTTTGAATGAGGCCGGAAATGCCGGAACAATTCTGGATGAGCCGATTACTTTTACGGACGGCCCGGCTGTTCCGGTCGACGTTATGCTGGGTATTTATGCGGATAATCAATCTTCTGCAGATCCTACTGCTCCACCGTTTGACACAGGCGGTGCCGGCGCTTATGGCGAGTCCGGATTTGGAGTCGTTCCTTTTGATTTCTCCTATCCGCAGGAAACCTCTTCCTTCTCCGCGTCCACAGCCTGGCAGCCTCTCGGTGACCTCACCTGGTTTGATCTTGAAATTGCACCCAAGCCGGAGATTCGCTATGTAAACGTGGCGCCAACTGAATTCGGTATTTTAAATAAAGTCATTGATGGCGATACCACCGCAACAGGAGAGCGCGTTAATATGAACACGGTTTATGTTCTTGAACGCGGTGCGAACGCCTATTATCTCCTGGACGGTTCGATTGAAAACCGATTTCCGCTCACAATCGTTGCGGCGGACGGTGATGGTGAACGCCCCAAACTGGTTCCCGGTGTTGTCGAAGGCGGAGAATCCTCCCGTGCTTTTGTGCCCAGGGCGGATCTGACTTTGAAGGGATTGTATGTGACCAACCTGGATCAGGCCGGCGGCCTCAATAAAAACATGTTCAGAATCAAAGCAGGCGATGTAAAAATTGTTGCGGAAGATTGCCATTTTGATTATGACAGCCAGTCAGCGTTTCGATTGGATAAAGACGGAATTAGTCTTATTCTGAAGAAATGTATTGTCAGCAATATCGGCCAGACAGTGAACCCGAATAACGGCCGGGCTATTGATGATCGGGGCAATAATATCAATTCGCTTGTGGTTGAAAATTGTACCTTCTATAATATTACCAGCCGTGTTTTGCGCGATGGTGGTGGCTATATCAATTACGCACGATTCGATCACAATACGATGGTAAACATCGGGCAAATGATGTTGTCCGCCGGCGAAATCGTTGATTTTACATTTACAAACAACCAGGTGATCAACGGGCTTTTCCTGGGAAATACTGTCAATGCTGAAACTCCACACTCGATGATTGAGACGAGTCCGCTGACCAACGAAGACCTGAACGGCTTGATGCAAAAAATTGATATTCGTAACAATAATTTTCATGTTGACGCAGCGATTACAAGCGCTTATCCGGATACTGTTGTTGTTGCCGCCGTGTTGGATTCATTGTCCCAGGCGTTTGTCGATGCCAACGGAACCGGCGATACGAATATCAATGAAGCCATCAACTTTACCGACGGGCCTGCGACTCCAACGGATGTGATGCTGGGCATTTATACGGACAATCAGTCCGGCGCAGATCCCGCTGCACCGCCCTTTGATACCGGAGACGCCGGTGCTTTTGGCGAGCCCGGTTTTGGTGTCGTTCCATTTGACTTTACCTATCCTGAAGCGTCGATATCTTATACTCACTCCACAGCCGGTCAGCCTGTGGGCGCACTCACATGGTTTGGAATGGATATCAGTACCGCAGTAGAATACGATAATCGTGGTTTGGCCGACCTGCCCGAATCGTTCAATCTTCTCGGTAATTATCCAAATCCCTTTAATCCGACAACTGAAATTGTCTACGAGTTGTCCAGGCCGAGTCATGTGACGTTGACCGTTTACAATATCATCGGACAAAAAATAGCAACGCTTTTGGACAAAAACCAGCAAGCCGGAGTATTCAGGGCAACCTGGAACGGAACTTCCGACAGTGGTCTTGCCATGTCCAGTGGTATTTATTTTTACAGAATTATTGCAAACGGATATGATGAAACGATGAAAATGACGTTAATGAGATAGCCATATCCAAATAGTGCAGATTTAGACACCCGGAGTCAAAGCCGTGTCCGACATCGGATGCCCGCCAAGGCTCCGGTTGTCGGAGATATACTTGTTGAGGATTAAAATGTAACAAATGTTTGTCATTGCGAGGAGTGAGGAACGAACGACGAAGCAATCTCATAACTGCCTGTTAAGCATGAGATTGCTTCGCTTCACTCCGTTTCGCTCGCAATGACATGACCCAACAAGTTACGTTACAAACTAACCCTTAACAATTATAGCTCTGGTATGAAATTCCGCATTTCCTGACCCCCGGAACTTTCTCTGTCGGTCGGACATCCAGTGTCAAAGCCGTGCCCGACATCGGATGCCCGCCAAGGCTCCGGTTGTCGGATATGACGGTTGTCTTATATTTGAAATGCAGGAGGACTTGTGAAATCGATCCTTTTAGCGATCATAACATTCGCTGTTTTTCTATTTACCCATGCAGGCGCTGCCCCTAAAAATCCCGTCAATTTCCTGATCACCGATTTCGGCGCCGTTGGTGACGGAGAGACGATGTGCACCCTGTCCATTCAGGCTGCCATCGATTCCTGCACTCAATCCGGCGGCGGCTATGTCGTGGTTCCGTCAGGCCGATTTCTGACCGGAACGATTGTTCTAAAAGATCACGTCTATTTAAAACTTTCGCCCGGTGCGATTTTGTTGGGAAGTAAAAATTTATCCGATTATAACCCACCGTTTTTAATATATGCCGAGAATGCCCACAACTTTGGTATCATCGGCCAGGGTACAATTAACGGCCAGGGCGACTCGTTCTGGCGCGGAAAGAAGCGGCCTTTTTATCGGCCGGCGCGAACCGTGAATTTTGAGAATTGCCGGGATGTACTCATTCGCGATATCAATATTCGCAATTCAGCCGCGTTTAATATCGCCTTTGAAAATTGTAACCGGGTGACCATCACCGGTGTCAGCATCATTAACGACTTGGCTGCGCCCAACACCGACGGCATCGACCCTATTTCATCCTCCAACGTTTTCATTTCCAACTGCTACATCGAAACCGGCGACGATGCTATTTGTCCCAAGTCTCACAATGTGAAGAATCCTCTCGAAAATCTCGTGGTCACCAATTGCGTGCTCATCAGCGATGATTCGGCAATAAAATTTGGAACCGCCTCGCAAGGCGTTATCCGTAATTGTTCTTTTAGCAACATTATTATCCGTAACACAAAATACGGCATCGGCTTTTACATGAAGGACGGCGGCAGTTTTGAAGATATTCAATTTTCCAACATTTCCATAGAAACAGTTGTGCCGGATTCCATGCATTCCGATCGTACAATAAAGAACTATGCTATTTTTATGGATATCGAAAAGCGCAATGAAAATTCCGGATTCGGAACGATTCGCAATATTATGTTCAGCGACATGACAATAAATACCGCCAATGGCAACTGTTTGTTTGCCGGTATGCCGGAGCAAAAGATTGAAAATGTTACTCTGGACAATGTGAGAATGCGGGTTCTCCATCGCATCGATCTGTCCGCACGGCACAAACCCCGCGGTACGCGAAAACTGAAAAATATTGCTGTGAACGATTACGCCTACATTTCCTCTCACTTTACATTCGCTTACATTGACGGGCTGAACATCCGAAATCTTTTTATTGAAGATGAGACTCCCGACAATCAATTTGAACGCCATGCCATTTGGGCAAAAGATGTTGACAATGTCGTCATTGAAGGCTTTCAACAAAAGCAGGCCCTTCCAAATACCGGAATGTCGGTTTTCAAGCTCCGCAATGCCCGGGATGTTGTAATTCGTGCCTGCGAACCGGTTTCGCCCAATACAGTGTTTTTGGAATTGGCAGGAGAGCA
>JAADGR010000378.1 GCA_013152225.1 Calditrichota bacterium | reverse complement strand
AAGACATCCAGTTTCAATTGCGTTAATGTGGGTTTTTGGCGCAGCTCTTCAAGAATAGTCAGCGCCTTTTTAAATTCCGAAATAGCCGCGCCATACCTGCTCATCCCCATTCGCATGCAGCCCAACACATAATAAATATCCAAATAGTCGGGCATTTTGTCTATCGCATTCAGACAGTACTTTTCAGCGCGCTGGTAAAGGCCTTTTTGATAAGCGCAACTCGCGGCATCATAAGCAATCATCACGTAAGCAGCAATATCCTGTTCGTAAGGAATTCGGTAGAGCAGGGCATCCGCTTCCTGCATCACGAGGTCGTATTTTTTTTCGTTTCTGTGAATACGAATAAGATTATGCCACGCGAAAAGAAAATCAGGATTTTCCTCCAGTTGCTTTTCCAGTAAACGAGCGCTGCGTTCGTTTTTCTTCGCCATCTGTTCCGGCGTCAGGTTATAGCCATAGTGATAAATTCTGATTTCAGCAGTAACCGACTTGCCGGTGAATTCCAATTGATTGTGAACGATACCTTCATAATGCGCCGAACCGCGACGGTACAATCTTGGGAAATAATGCTTCGAAATTCCTCCTCCGGGCAAATCATTCAAAATCGGCATAAAAACGGCGTTCGTGTGCGGATCGGATATCACTTTTTTGAGCAGAGGGATATCTTTTCTTTCCAGCTTTTCATCGGCGTCCAGTTGCAGAACCCAGTCTCCGCTCACAAACTGCAGGCTGAAATTTCTTGATTCGCTAAAGCTGTTTTGCCATTGGTGAAAATAGAGTTTTGCTCCGAATTGTTTGGCAATTTCCACGGTTCGATCTGTTGAACCGGTATCAACAATGACCATTTCATCTACGAATTCGCGAACGCTTTCCAGGCATTGGTCGAGAAAACGCTCTTCGTTTTTCACAATCATGCATAAAGAAATTGAAGGTTTGGATTTTTCGGTCATCACTCCACCAAAGCTGATATTTTTTGCAAGTATTCAAGACTTTGTACTGTTGGCTGATAAGAGGGATTAATGTTTAGAACAGCACTATAACCAATCCGTGCCGAGTCGAAATTCCCCGTTTGCGCGTAGCACGATGCCAGATTATGCAATGCCTTCACATCATTAGGCTTTTGTTGCAGATATTTTTCATAAAAAGAAATTGCCGGAACGAACAAGTGGTGCGTACAGCAAAGCTCTCCTGCCTCGCTGAAAATTCCATAATCTTGCGGCTCGGATGAAAGGATGGCAATCAACTCTTTTTGCGCTTCCTGATTTTTTTGAAGAAGTAAAAGCGCGTGAGATCTGTTTAATTTAGCTCCCAAGTGATTTGGATTTATTTGCAAACATCGATTAAAATTTTGCAGAGCCTCAACGGTTTTGCCTCGCACAAGGAGCAACTGGCCGTTCGCATTCCAGACATCAGGTGCGTCCTCATCAAGCTGCAACGATCGCTGCATATATTTTTGCGCCTGATCGAAATGGCCAAGTTCCCGGAGCAAAACACCCAGTTTGTAGAAAACAAAACTATCGGCAATATTTTTCGAAACCGACCTCTCCAATACGTGCGTGGCCTTGGCCAAATCATGCTGTTCAATATAGCAGAGAGCCAGAGCTTTATAAGGAGAGAGACGACCGGGGTTGGCGGCAATTGCTTTTTCGAGATTCTCAATAGCCGGATCATATTGTCCGATATACTTGTAACACTTGCCGATATTTTCCAAAACAACAGCATCCAGCGAATAGGTATCGACGCTCATCGCAAGATCGATTGGTTTGCCGTCTGTTTTTTGTTTTGCTTTTAGCCATTTTTGATAATAGAGAATCGCGTTCTTATACGCGCCAATGGACACATACGCGCCGGCCATAGCGAATAACAAGTCCATATTTAGCGGATCAACTTTAAGCGCTTCCGAACAAAGGGGAAAAACTTTATGAGCACGTTGTGCGAGGAGCATGCTGTGGCAGACATCATTGACGATCATGAGGTAATAGCCAATACGCGAACGCACATTTGGCATTTGCAACGCCGTCAAGCCCTCAGAAATTGCACGATCATATTCTTGTTTGTTACGATAAACTCTGACAAGATTAAACCGATAAAAAATATTGGCAGGTTCTTCCTCGATTTGCCCGAGCAAAAGCTTCTCTGTTCGTTCATATTTGGCAGCCATTTTTTCAGGAGGAAGATTATAACCATGATGATATATTCGAATGTCTCGCATCCCCACTGCTCCCGGAACGACAATTTGGTTATGCACCCGCCCTTCATAATGCGCCATCTTTGTCCGGTACAACCGCCGGTAATAAAATTTAGAAATAATGCCTTCCGGTAAATCATTAAAAATTGTCACGCAGATACTGTTAAATTGCTTCTCATAAAGTGCTTGGCGTAACAATGGAATATCCGCTGGGTCTAACTCCTCGTCCGCATCCAGTTGCAGCGCCCACTCTGTTTTAACATATTTAAGCGCCTGATTGCGAGCTTTGCTGAAACTGTCCTGCCACGGATGGTGGTAAACTTTAGCACCAAAGCTTTTGCAAATCTCTACCGTTCGATCGGTAGAACCGGTATCAACAACAACAATGTCATCCACCGCATCCTTTACACTTTGCAAACAACGCGCGATATGTTCTTCCTCGTTCTTAACAATCATGCAAAGTGTCAGGCTAGCATTATTTAATTCTTTTTTCGCTTTCTTTTCCCAGGTGATTTTATTTCTGCTCATTCTTCCCTGCTCTCAATAAAAAGTAAGCTACTACATTGAGGCTTTTCGCGCAAAAACAATGGCAACAGTCCGTAAACCATTTTTCGTAAAGTTGAGTTGGACATTAAAACGTTCCACATCGTACCCGGTACACGCAACAAGTCCGGCAAGAGTATGATCCGGATAGCAGCGAAGGTGAGTACCTTCTTCATACCATCTTTTCACCGGTGAGTCCTGAGGTGTGGTGATAATGAGGACTCCATTCTCTGCAGTATGATCATAACAGCGTTGCAAAAACGCAAAGTCATTGTACAAATGTTCTATCACTTCACCGGCATAGATGACATCGAATTCTCCATCAACAAAGTCTTCATTTAAATTAGCGGCCAAAAGTTTGAGGCCATCCACAGGTTTAATCTCCTGAATAATTTCCGGCAGATCGATCGCCGTTACATCCTGAACACCCAATTCGATAGCTTTTTTTGCTACATTTGCGTCACAACAACCGACATCCAGAAAGCGCGTTGCGTCTAATGGCCGGGAGAGCAGATGATCGAATAAGATACGAAAGCGCGGCTGGTATAAATAATTGCTCAAATCTGAATCCCTTGCCACAGGAGCGAACTTTTGTCCCTGATTTGTCTCCCACATTTTTCTCGAAAGCGCCCCAAAACTTGGTGAATAGCCGGCCTCCGGATTGAACACGATATTGGCCGTATCCTTTCGGCTTTCATTAAGCGTCAGCCGGTCATCAAATGTTATGAGAGCGTACTCTCTTTTATCTTTGACTTTTGTAATATCCTCAGAACTTGTTATCAGTTTAATAGCCATCTTATTTCTCCTGTACACATAATAGTTTTTCAAACGACAGTGCATATCAAATCAGGCAAACCCCTCCGCGGATAAGATCTTTCGCATTCACCCGACACATCAAAATATGCAACGCATTTTCGCTGCGTAATTTGTTTATGCGTTACATATATTCTGTTTTTCCACTCTATATTCTCACCCGCGGAGGGCGGCTTTTTCAAATCGTAAGGCTCAGCAGCCATGAAATTGTATGTGTTATGTTATCATTTGATATTTTGTAAAACATTTCGCGAATCCAATGCTTTTTCCATTTCCATTTCAGAAAATACTGTTTCATTAATACGCCTAAAGCGGACATTGGGAAAATCACATGGATTGCAAAAACCATAATCCTCACAATAGTAATAGTCTTCCTTCAGATTCAGTTCACTCTTTAGCAAGTCGCCGACCGGGTTTGTTCTACTGTAAAGATGATAATGACAATTGTACACCAGTCCGTCCGGAGCGATTAGAAATCTTCTTGTCTGGCAATAAATGGATGATTTTTGTCGGGCGGAAAATCCTTCCTTATAAAGGCGTAAATCATAAATGCCGTGTTCTCTCGGATCGTTCGTTGCATAGGGATCATCCGGTGTCGGATAAAGTTTTCCCTTCCAGTAGCCCAAAAAAGTCTGTGGGCGCAAAGCCAGGCCATGACGAGCAAAAATCTCTTTGTATTTTTGATAATTGCTGTTCGGATGATCGACCATGGCAACCTGATCGACCCACAGTCCCAGTTCCCGCATCCGCTGCACGCGTGAGATATAGTCCTCCGCAGAGATGAAACCCGGATGGAATGACGTGTTAAAACGAACCGAAGATTTTGTATGCAACTTTTGCACAAATTCATCGACATTGTTAAAATGCTTGGAAATCAGATTTGTGGTAACGGTGACCACATAGCCTTCCAAATCATTCAGTATCTTGATGAAATCATGGTGTAGCGACGGCTCACCTCCGATCAAAGCGATAGGTTGGTTCGGTTTATGTTCAATGGCATTTAAAAAATGAACCCACTGTCTGCCGGAAAGGATATTCGTCCGCCTGGCAATTTGGAATGAAGCATAGTCCATCTTTTGAATGCAGTAAGAACAATTTGCCGTACACGCCAGGGTAAGAAAGGCCCCCCAGTATGCTCGTTGCGAATGAAATGCGCGCGGCAGTTGGAGACGCGTTTTCGCCACTTTTTGCAAAGGCGCCAAATTCCCGTTCTGCGGGAAAATACGGTTAACAGCAGACAACACGGTTTCGGCACGAACAGTCGTCCCTCCTGTTGCATCATAAACAATCCTGTCTTGATTTTTGTCCTTAAATTCATTGCTGCACATTTCCCAGGCATTTTGGGAAGCAACAAGTAAACTATTTGTATTCAGCGGTGCGCTCTGGTGCATCCACGTCATTGTGAAAAGAGCGACGACCGGTGTACTGGTGGTTGTGGCAAGCCACATGGGACCCGAATCGATTCCCACGAAAAGGTTGCAGCGATCGATCAAAGCCGCCGAAAGCCTTAACGTTACATTGTCCACTTCCGCTGTACTGAAAATCCCGTCCCCGCGGAATTGCGGCCCGGTTTCCCGATCCAAATCAGTGTGCGTTTCAAATGCAATAAACCTGGCATCGACGTTTTTTTTCATCATCTCGACAAATCTCTGAGCCTGTTCAACATCCCAGAATTTGTTTACATTCGCTCCGCGGCGGTGGATGGCAACGACAAAATCATTTTCTTTAATTCCCCACTGGCGGAAAATCGCCTCAGCGTGCTTGCGGTCGGCATTGGAAACATAAAGTTCCGTGTCATAACTCTCCGGCTCGACATCGAGTTCATAGGCAATCCGATCAATACGATGGCGCTCCAGAGAACAGGCGCGCATGGTAATGGGAATGATCTCATCATACCCCTCACGCCTGGCAACAGTCTTCGCTTCTTCTATCACAGCGGTAACGCCGGTTTCATAGTTCGGATAATCGTCCCACGCATCACTGCATGTGTACAGTTCGTCAATGTACGGATTGCCCTTCATGAGTCCGTCTTTGTGAATTCTTTTAAGATACATAAAGCCGATAAAATCATGGGGATGCTTTTCCCGAAATGCACGCAGCGCCGGGGTTGCCATCACATTATCACCGATCCCGTGCCAAAAAACAAGCAATCGTTTTTTGGGCCTCTCCTGACGGGAGCGCTGCACTGCATCACCGCGCTTTGAAGACCTTGTCTTTTCCGGGAGGTTGTCGGAGAAAACATGTCCTAACAAGACGTGCATCCGATGATGAAAAGTATGTTTTTCGTGCGCTTCCAGATAACCTTCATAAGCAATATTTTCGCGTTCTTGTTCATGTTCGAGATAATAGGAAATCAGGTCTTCAATATTTTCTTCATTGAAATAAACAAGGTGCCTGTGGTTCTCAAACAAACGATCTGCTTCCGGAATCTCGTTTGTCAAAAGGAAAGACCCACAACTCAGCACCTCGAAAACTCTTTGCTGAATTCCTGTGGGACCAATTCCCAGGTTAAGCACAATCCCGGACTGATTGAATATTCTCACCATGTCATCCATGAAAGCGCGTTCGATGTGTATATTAAATTTTTTCTGTAATCTCTCAAGAAAAGGTTTGCGGTTGGGATGAATATTGCCGACAAAGGAAACATCATATTTTTTTGGCACATCCATTTTCCGATGGACAGCCGGGCTGGCCGCAAGGGGAAGCCAACGCACATCTTTTATGCCGAATTTCTTATATTCGTCCACAGCCGACTTGTCAAAAGAATAGACCGTATCAAAAGCGCTGCCGTTATAAGCCAAATCCCGGGGAGCATGCGCGGTAGTAAAAACATCATCCTGGTACCACAAAAGCGTGCGGCCGGGATATTTTCTGATGAGGTCAGGTGAAATGCCGGACCCTTTACAAACGAGCATGAAATGCGCCGGCCGGGAAAAAAGGGCAGAGAAATTTTCCCGTTCAAGACGATAGTCGGTTTCAATAACTTGAATTCCCATTTCCTTCAGAGCACGGGAAATTTCATTTTCCATACCCCAGGGATAATTTGCTTTTCCGGCACCGACAAGATGAACCGTAAGCGACTCTTCTATACCGTCTTTTGTAACAAACAGACGGCGGTCTTTTTCTATAATTTGGCAATCCGCATAGTTTTTCCCAACCAGCAAAAGCTTTTCATTCCCTCGTGTTTTGATCCTGATACGCGTTGATTTAAACTCGTCTTTTTCGAAAAGAAATGGCAGAACACGATCCACCGTTAACTCGTTCATGCAGCGCCAGTCATTGCACGCCTCCCAGCGCTCGCTGTACTGACAGGGGCTGCAATCCAAATCCAGGCTAACGGCTTTCACTTTTTCGCCAAGAGGAATGTTTTTGGACATTTTGGTCGGACCGAACAGAACCAGCGTCGGAGTGCCCAGTGCCGCCGAGACATGAGCCGGTCCGCTGTCATTGGTAACCACAACATCACATTTTTGAATTAAAGAAGCCGTTTCCTGCAGGCTGAGTGCCCCCATGAAACTCTGCACCTGGCGCGGCCAGGCTTCGGGATGAAACTTTTCCGCCTCGGATTTTCCGCCAATCAAAACAACCGCATGACCATTTTCAATCAACTTTTCTGCCAACTGTGGATAGTACGGCCAGCGTTTTCTTTCCCAACCTTTTACATCCAATGCCGTATCCGCAATGCCGATGACGCGGCCTTTTTGCGGTAAATCAAAGGTTGTTTCAGCAGACATACAAAACGGCGCAGGGACCGGGCCTTGATAGCCAATGTGCCGCGCCATTTGCAAATGCAGATCGCTTTCGTGTACATCGAAATTTGCGACAGGAGCGGAATAGATTTCCTGCGATAAAGTTTTCAGATGTTCTCCCCAATGCGCTTTGATATTTTGTGACCAGATCGAAAACATCATCAAATCAAAGTTACTTTGCGGCAGCGTGGTGAATACCTCATCCACAACCTGCCAACTGTGGATGACCTGCACTGCGGGTTCAGTTCCCAATACTGCCAGATGCACTTTGGGCAGATGGTTGCGAATGGCGCGCAGCGCGGGCGTCATCATCACCATGTTGCCGATGCCCTGCTCCATAATGATCAAAATGCTTTCCGGCGGTTTTTGCCGCACCGGTTCTGTGTCTCTGCGCAAGAGTCTCGCCAGTTCTCCTTGTGCGGATTTAAAATGTTTACATTTTTCCAGCGCAGCAATCGCTTCCTCTTTTTGTCCCTGTTTCAACAAAACTTTTCCCAGGCCATAGAGCGCTTCCTGATAATTCCCGTCCAATTGCAACGCTTTGGTAAAATGTTCTTTGGCTTCATCCAGTCGATCGAGTTTGAAACAAAGGACGCCGAGATTATTGTATATTGAAGCATCATTTCCCTCCAAAGCGGCCACCTTTTCGAACATCCGAATCGCTTCATCCAGCCTTCCCAGTACAGAACAAATTACCGCTTTTCCATATAGGGCAGGTGTACCTTGCGGATTTAGTTCGAGAGCTTGTTCATACTTTGATAGAGAAGAAATGAATTGATTTTCTTCTCTCAGGGATTTTGCTTCTTCTACGAGTTTTTGAAAAGACGACAAATTCTTCAATTCTTTTTTCAAAACACCCTCAATTTTATTCACATCATCATTGCAAAAAAACCTAGTCCAAACTCAGGCTGACTTTATCATAACTGCGCACATCGGATTGATTCATCAGCTTTTTTATTTCATCCTGGTTTTCATCAATTTCCAGGGAAAGCTGCCAAACTTCCTTTGCCCGACTCAATTGTTTCGACTTGTTGTACGCATCTGCCAGCATATTTAAAGTTGGTACCAGTTCACCGTGGTGATCAATATCTCCGTTTTCAAGTTCAATCTGATCCATGGAGTCATCCAGCCATTGCTGCAAAATGACAGCAGTCTGGTCATAGCGATGTTTTTTATAATAGAGTTCACCAAGGTTCAGCTTTGGCGTCAGGTTCGTCTCATCCAGCTTTGCAGCTTGGGCGAAAAAAGGTTCGGCCTGTTTTGCCAGCCCCAGAGCCTGGCAGCACTCACCCAGTTCGTTGAATGCAAAGGTGTTCGTTTCATCATACATAACCACTTTGTGAAAATGCGCCAGCGCATGCTCGTAATTCCCCATCTCCTTTTGAATCGCCCCGAGGGAAAAGTGAATTTCAGTTTCATTAGGGTTTGAGATGAGAGCCAGATTAAGGACTTCCTGGGCCTTGTCGGAAGCATTTTTCATTAAATAAATTTTCGCCAAATTTAACGCGGCGTGAATGGAATCCGGACAAAGCTGCAACGCAGCGTCGAAAAAAGCGAGCGCGTCGTCGTATTTTTCCAGGGCCAAACAGCAATCACCCATTCCTTCATAAACTTCGCCGTCATCCCCTCTCTCCACGAGACTTTCTTTGTAAAATGCGAGCGCACTGTCATAATCACCTTTTCTTTGATAAATCCAGCCCAGATTATAAAATCCTTCACTCAACTTTGGATCCGCTTTCACGGCTCTGACAAAGTATTTTTCAGCTTGCACAAAATCATTCTTTCTGCTATAGGCGACACCAATTTGGCAACAGGCTTTTGCAACCGGTTCCGTTCCCGCATCGACCTGGTTTTTCAATATCGCCAAGGCTTCATCCTCCCTGCCGGACATAATCAATTCATCGACCTGCTGCAGCGGATCATTCCCATTTACAGCATTCTTTTGGGCTTTTGTTTTTTTTTCATCACTTCCCACGTTACTGCTCATCAAATCGCTCCTCTTTATTGTCGTTTTGAATAAAAGGTGGGTTTTCCGCAAATCCGCTCACATTTTTTGCGAGTTTACCGGCTAAAAATTTAATATCGGTGTTAAGCCCCTGGCGAGCGGCCTGGCGGTTTTGTTCCTGAACTTTTTCGTAAATTTCTCCCCTGTAAATGGTCACAGACTTTGGAGCCTCGATTCCGACTCGAACGCTGCGTCCATCAATCTCAACAATCGAAATACGTATATCCTTGCCGATTGCAATAGTCTCCCCCGGTTTTCTTGTCAAAACAAGCATTTTTGCCTTCCCTGGCATTTTGTGTTAATTGTTGTAGCGTCCTGCCTTGATAGGGTGTTTTACGAGATACTGGCTCTCCATTAAAATTATTTGTTTTCCCAAATTCCTCGATTTGTTAATGACAATCGGTCCCCTCAGATTAACAGAGACCTGATCAACAGTTTGGCCAACGGTTACCACAGCTAAAAACCGGGCATCCCGGCTATTTTCGATGCCAACGCTTTGCAACTCGCTGCCCGACGGCCTGGGACGATAATCTTTCATAATCAGAAAGGGATCAATAACCGGGAACAGCAGATCCGGCTCGTCGAGACAAAGCAGCCAATGAAAAGGTTCAAAGCCATCTTTTGTTTTAATGATAAATTTCCTGTTGTTCTCAAAACCAATAAGACCTTCAGGAAAAAGGATCACTTCATCCTCATGATAACTTGTCTCACCCAGTACCGGTGAAAAAATTGCTTTTTCAGTTTCAACTTCTACTGAAATCATTTAAAAATATACTCCGAAATTTGATTCTCTATTTCTTTTAAAATATGTGTTTTCTACGAAAGAATTTTTCAACATTTTTTTAACCACTAATTTTCAAATGCAGTTTACTGCACTGGGTTATGTGCGTGGGATTAAATAATATGGATAACTTGCTTTATCCCACCCCTGAATCATCCCAGAAAATCCAGCAAATTCAACTGCAATATTTTTGCTCCGGCTTTCAGGGCCGCATTATAAGCATTATTCTGAACTTCAAGGTTCACGCTGGCCTCCGCCATATCCACGTCCTCGATTGAGGATTTCATACTCTTTATTTGTAAAGAAAAAGTTTCCAGCGCCTGCTCTATATCGGTTAAGTGATTATACTTCAAGCCCGCTTTTCCCAGGTAGCGAACAATCTGATCCTCCGCCTGAAGAACACCCTCTTTGTTGCTGCGAATTGCATCGCCATCGTTTCGCATCAATGCATTTTTCAAATCGATGAGCGGTTGGAAAATATTGACATCCTGAACAAAAGCCTGCGAGCCGGAGATATTCACCTGCATGGTTTGTCCTTTGCCAATTTCGCGCACTATTTTGCCATCCGTTCCTTTTTCATTAACTGTTACAATGCTCGCGTCTCTGGTTGTATAGGATAAGGAATAATCGGTACCGTCCACCATGCTGCCGGTCGAAAGTGTAGTGATCGTCCCATGCTTGCGATCTATTTCATAATCCGTACCTTCGACAAATGTAACCGACCCATCCGAGGATGTCACTGTGACCTGCTCATCGGAAATATCTGTTTGATCCAGTTGCACGGCTGCATCAAAGGAGGAAGTAAAACTTTCGTTTTCAACTTTATTCGTGAGGGTAAATGGCGGACTATCAATCACTGTTCCACCAAAAACATATCCGCTGCCGTTCTTTGTGTTGGCCTGGTCGACGATTGTATTCAGGAACTGCTGAATTTGCGTTGCCATGGCCTCACGCGCATCGGCATCCAACGTATCGTTGCCGCCGGCCATAACCACTGAAATGGCTTGTTGCATAACTTCGTTCATGCGGTCAAGTGCCCCTTCTGCTAACTGGACCCAGGTTTTAGAATCGTCAATATTTTTTTGATAGCGATTCATTTGCATCAGCGATTTATTCAAGCCAAGCAATCGAGCAGTCCCGAAAGGATCATCCGAAGCGGTGTTGATGCGCTTGCCCGTGGAAATTTCTTTAAAATATTTGACCCGGAGATCACTGGCATTATTCAAACTCTTTAAAAGAGTGTTATTTACTAATGCTCTTGTAATTCGCATTGTTTTCCTTTGCCTCTATTTCTCACACCATGTTCAGCACAGTATCCGCCAGATCGTCGGCCAGAGTAACGAGACGGGCGGCGGCCTGAAACGCTTTTTGATAATTCACAAGATTCGTCATCTCTTCGTCCAGGGAAACTCCGGAAATCGCCTGGCGGTCTTCCTCGAGTTGACCGACAAAAAGTTGCTGCCCCTGTTTGTTTGCTGTCGCTTCCTGCTTTGAGCTTCCAATAGAAGCGATCATGTTGGCAAAATAATCACTAAAAGTAGCCATGCTATTTTTAATGCTAAAGTTTTTATCCTGAATCTGGCTGATCTGAAGCGCAAGATCGCCGTTGCCGTTATTAAGATCACTCGATGTGGCAATTTTCCTTACATCGGCAACAATATTTTGATCAACCTTTATATTTGCAGCATTTGTCGTTGCCGGATCAAAAAACCGGTTGCTCGTGCTGCCGTCAAGACCGTAGCCTGTCTCATGAATGCTGTTAACATTTTCAGCAATGCTTACTGCCAGAGAATCAATCCCTTCGATGGATTCAGGAATGACCTCATCGTGAAACTTTGTCAGGGCTGCCATGATGCCGTTTTGCAGGCTTACCGGCGTTTTACTGTCCGACCATTTCAAATCCGACAGATTACTGCTTTCCTTCGGCATTTCCATTTCGATATAGTTATTTCTTTGCAAAAAAACTTTTCCGTTCAAACTGAGCATGACCTGCCCGTTATCACTTTCGGATATTTTTATGTTGGCAAGCTCACTCATACGTTTGAGAAGTATGTCTCGTTGATCCAGCAGATCACCAGAATTAGAACCTCCGCTTCTTGATACTATTTTTAAATTAATATCAGCAACTTGTTTGGATAACCTGTTAAATTCGTCAACTGAATTCGAAAATTCTTTCTTTATACTGTCCTGGATGTTTGTTAATCTTGCCGATATGGAATTAAACCGCTGTGCCAGACTTTGCGCACGATGCAAAACAATATCCCGGGCGCTCAGATCATCAGGGTTATTGGCCAAGTTGTTCCAGGAATCAAACAGATTGTTGATTGCTTCGCTCAAGCCCACCTCCGAAGGTTCACCAAACACTTCTTCCAATTGCGTATATTTGGATTCCATTGTCTCAAACCAACCAAGAGATTGCTGTTGCTGATTTAATTGTGCATTAATGAACTGGTCGCTGACTCTTTTAATTGCGCTAACGTCGGCGCCCGTGCCGATAAAAAATTCGTATTGTTGTAATGGATTCGTCGGCTGTATCTCAACTCTTTGCCGGGAATAGTTTTCCGTATTGGCATTGGCAATGTTATGTCCTGTCGTCGTTAAAGCAATCTGCTGACTTGACAAAGCACGCCGCGCAATTTCCATCAAATTACCTACTGATGGCACTGTATTCTCCTGATTTCTTTCTGTATGAATGATTCTGTTGATTTAAGAGTAAAGGATATTTTTAACGGTATGATAAAATGTCCACTTTTTCTTTTACCATTTCTAGACGACTTGAACCATCGTAGAATATTTTTTTGAATGCTGCATTTCTCCGTTCGCCGCATAAGCCTGGCTTTGATCAGCAGCATCATAAATCAACCGTAGATTCTTATTCACATAATTTATAGACTGTGTCAAAAGAAAAGCAGTCATTTGATTTGAGCTTTTTATTTCATTCAACACGCTTTTTAGTTTTTCTCGCAACTCATTCAGGCGCGCAGCGTATTGTCTTTTCACAATCGGTATAACTTGTTCCAGGGATTGAAGTTCTTTTGTCGGGCGAATTTGCGCGCTGATATGCTGCATTTTATTGCGTCTATCGAGAGAGCTTTGCTTGGCATTATTCATAAATTCTTCAGCATGTTCTCTGCTTTCGGTAATTTGCAGAACATCTCTGTCGATGATGGCATTTTGCTGCGCTTTGAGCTGGTTCAAAAACATTCGGTATGAGCATATTTCTTTCTGAGTCAAACTGATGAGTTCCTCAACCCAAGTGTCGTCAATCTTCGTCGGCATATTCTCAATAATTTCAGGCATCGGTTCATTCATAAAATTAATCGGATTCGCTTTCTATGTGACTTAATAATTGATTGTATTTTCTTGAATGCGAAAGCACTTTTTCGACATAATCCTGCGTCTCTTTGAACGGCGGCACACCGCCGTATTTTTCAACATTGCCAGGGCCGGCGTTATATGCTGCAAGAGCCAACTCGACGTTGCCCTGAAAATGGTCCAGTTGTTGGCGTAAATATTTGGCGCCGCCGTGTATGTTTTGCGCCGGATCAAAAGGATTCCTTACTCCCATGTCGGCAGCGGTAGCGTCCATGAGCTGCATTAACCCTTTTGCACCGACTTGGGACACCGCCCTGGGGTCCCAATTGGACTCCTGGGCAATAACGCCATAAAGCAGATGAACGGGCAAATTGTATTTTTGGGCAGCTTGTTTAATAATTTCATGATAGCCCTTGCTTTGTTCAATCGGTTTCCCGCTAAAAGATTTTGCCGGCGGCATGACCAGTTTTTTTAATGAGACCGGCTGCATCTCTTTTTTGTCTTCCGACAAATGAAGGCGCGAAGACAATTCATTGAATAACAATCTGCCCACGCCAAAGCCGCCATCCTGAGCAATCTTTTCAGAGAGCTTCGAGTCGAACATGCTTTGATACGTTTGCGCTCCCAGTCCGTCTCCGAAAAGCGAATCGTTGCCGCTGCTCTGGCGCATGGATTTTAAAAGCTTTCCTACAAAAATCGCCTCAAAATTGGAACAAATCTTTCGCAGCCGCTCACGGTCCGCCTGCTTTGGCTGACTCTTTTTGACAGGAATATAATCGGAATCGGGTTTAATTTCTTGAAGACTCATTATCGCACCAGAGTTCTCACATTATGACCAGTTTAGCTCGCAACGCGCCCGCAACTTTAAGGGCCTGAAAAATAGCAATAATATCTCTCGGTGAAACCTGCAAAGTGTTCAGCATGGAAGCAAGGTCCTCTACACTGGCCTGGCCTTTCAAAACAGCAACACTGCCACCCTTTTCTTCCGTGATCTGTGTGCTGGTTTGCGGCACCACCACAGTCGAACCGTTCGAGAATGCAGGCGGTTGCGAAACATACGGCATGGAACTTATTTTGATCGTCAAATTACCATGAGCTACGGCAGTGGGTGACAATTGAACTTGCTGACCTACAACCACAGTGCCCGTGCGTTCATTTATCACAACCCTCGCCTCTTGATCAGCGTCCACCTCCAACCCTTCAATCTTCGCAACAAGCGACACTATTTTCGTCGGATCGGCCAATTTCAGTTCAACCCGACCCGGGTCAACAGCGTTTGCCACACCACTGCCAAGCTCATTATTAATTGCATCCGCAATGCGCGTTGCAGATGTAAAATCCGGTTCGCGCAACAACATCTCCATTTTCTGGTCTTGTACAAAACTGAATTCAAACTCTCGCTCTATCGTTGCTCCACCGGGAACACGACCAACGAGAGTATAGTTTTTTCTTGTTCGTTCCCCGCTCATCGTTTCAATACTAAAGCCACCGACACTCACCGGCCCCTGGGCATGGGCATAGACCTGATTACCAGGCCCCGCCAATGGCGCTAACAACAGAGTACCGCCTTCAAGACTTGAAGCATCTCCAAGCGATGAGACGGAAACATCCACGTTACTTCCGGGTTTGGCAAACGGTGAAACTCTTGCCGTCACGATCACAGAAGCCACATTGCGCACATTAAAATTGTGCTGCGGAAGATTCATCCCCATTTTCGTCAGCATGTTGCGCACAGCCTGGACTGTCATTGCAGCGCGGCGCGAATCACCTGTGCCGTCCAGCCCGATAACAAGACTGTAACCGATAAGCTGGCGGTACTGTAAGCCTTTAATGTCCACCAAATCCTTAATCCGCGTCGCCGCGCTCAACTGGCTTGTGCTCAACGAAAATACCAAAAACAGAAAACAAATCGAATGCTTCATAATCTTCTTTCTATAACACATTCCGAATATCCCATACACTATTGGATACCAAATATCAGATACCAGATACCAGATATCTGATACCTGAAACTGAACAGTTCAATCATCAACCATCAATCATTAACCATTAACCATCAACCATCAACCATCAACCAATTAAAAAATCCATCCCAATAATTTATCCAAAATTCCGGCTCTTTGTCCTTTATCAACAAGGCCTTTTCCCTGGTAAAGAATTCTCGCATTGGCAACATTGTAGGAATAGACCGTATTATCGCTTCTAACATCTTCGGGGCGTACAGTGCCGGAAATCCCGATCTTTTCTTTTTCGCCGTTTACCGTCACTTCCCGCAGGCCATCGATAACCAAATTTCCGTTCTCATTCACCTTGGTAATTGTTGCCGTAATTTTGCCGGTTAAGCTGCCTTTGCGCGAAGTGGACGCACCGTTATCAAACCCGTTTTTGAATTGTCCTTTCAATCCGTAAAGCGGCATATAAGCCAGCGATTTCGCTCCACCCGTCGACGAAAAACTATGGTCGCTGATTTTGCTCGATTTGGAGTTCGCTTCACTTTGGGCACTGGAATATTCAACGATCAAAATAGTGACAACATCTCCGACCTGTTTGGCGCGATGATCTGTAAACAAAGATGATGCATAAACTTGCTGTGCCTGACACTGACTTGGCACGGGGATCATCAAAATGATAATGTAAAGGGGCGATAATAAAGGCAATAATCTTTTCATTTCAATCTCTTGTTATATTTAAAAATGACGGTTTGTGCATCCTGAACCTGCGCAATGTAATAAGCGCCGTTTGATTTGTTTCTCACTTTAATTTCTTCACCAATAATGCCGTCCTGGCATGCCACTACAGGCATGGTGATGTTTAAATTTTTCGAGCGAATTTGCATATTGGTGGGTTCGCCTCTTTCAACAACAGGCACATCCTCCAGCATCGACCGGGTAATCATGCGTCCCTTTTCCAGCCTCCGTTTGGCGCGCTTGCCAATAATGAAAGAATTGTCAGCCGGCTTTTCACTCCTGGACCAGGTAACTTCCAGGGTTTCAGGCCGAATATCTTTTTCCGTTAAAATGTGGCGACGGGACACATTAGAATTCAAAACAAAAACCTTGTGAAACCGACGGACATTTGCAACCACGGGAAAGGAAGACTGGAGGCCATTTCCTTTTGTCAAAGAAATCATAAAAACCGTTCGCCCGAGAATTTCACCCCTTCTCCTGCACGAAACAGTAATCGGTGGCTTGACACCCGGAGGAAAATTCTCAGGAACAGAGACCAGAGCAATTTCAATTTTCCCTTCATCTTTTGCCCGGTCTTTTACAAACTGATGTAACGCCATTTTAATCAGAGCGACTTGCTGTTGGGAATAGTTTGACCCTTTGGAAGAAATTTTTGCAAAAGAAATCGATCCGGGCACAAAAACAGAAAAGCTGCAAACAAACAAAACTGTCGACAAATAATATTTTATTTTCTCAAGTCGTCCCAATCCCATTTTCCCATCAATTATTAACCATCAACCTTCAACCATTAACTATCAACCGTTTTCCTACCGTTTCAAATTATTCACCAGCCCCATCATATCATCGGCTGTTTTTATCGATTTCGAATTGATCTCATAAGCCCGCTGGGCCGTGATCATATTGACCATCTCTTCCACAACATCGACGTTTGAACTTTCGAGATAACCCTGACCGAGGCCGCCAAATCCTTCCAAATCAGGCGTCCCGATAATGGGGTCGCCGGAAGGAGAAGTCATTTGCAGCAAATTTCGCCCAATGTTTTTCAACCCGCTCGGATTAATAAACCGTGCTAATTCAATTTGCCCAAGGTCTTGCGCTTCATTCGTGCCGGAGACCATAACCGAAACCAGACCATCCCTGCCGATCATGACACTTTGGGTATCCTGCGGCAGGGTTATTTCCGGCTCCAGAATATACCCGTCGGAATTGACCAATTGACCGTCGCGGGATATTTTAAACGCGCCATCCCGGGAATAGGAATACGTGCCGTCGGGCATGCGCAATTGAAAAAAACCTTCACCTTCAATGGCCAGGTCAAGAGAATTTCCCGTTGCAACCACATCGCCCTGGGTAAACAGTTTTGTCGTTGCAACCGGCTTTGTCCCGCAACCAACCTGAAGTTCCGTCGGCGTTTTTGTTCCTTCCGCCACTTGTGCGCCTGCCGGACGAATTGTCTGGTACAGTAAATCCTGAAACTCGACTTTACTCTTTTTAAATCCTGTGGTATTTACATTTGCCAGGTTATTGGCAATGGTATCGATATATAATTGCTGCGCCCGCATACCGGTCGCCGCGGTTCTTAAAGTTTTATCCATTCAATTGCCCTCCGGGATCATTCCCGCCTGTTATTAATCATCGGCATAGATCCGATATTCTTAAATAAAGACCTAAACTCGGCCCACATCATTTACTGCTTTGCTCAGGGATTCATCCTGTGCTTTTAACGCTCTCTGGTCTGCTTCAAATTGACGATACGTTTCAATTAACTTGACCATTTCTTCAATAGCATTCACATTTGAAGCTTCCAAAGAACCCGCCCTGATTTTTATGGCCTCGGGCATTTCCAAGACTACGCGTTCATCACTCACGCCAAACAAGCCGCTTCCCGCCCGGTAAAGTTTTGATTTGTCGCTGATACTTACAATGTCCAACTGATTGGATTCCTCGCCGTTGAGAAAAACTTTGCCGTCATCCGAAAAACGTATCTCTCCTTCAACACGGATTCTGCCGCCATTACCCAGCACATAATCGCCGTCAGGTGTTGTCAGAAAAGCTTCGCTATCGAGCTTGAAATTTCCCTGACGCGTATAGCGAATGCCTTCTTTTGTATCAATAGAGAAAAACCCATCGCCCTCGATGGCCAAATCCATCGGGTTCCCCGTCAACTGAATTGAGCCTTGAGCAAAATCGATCGATTCTTTCGGTATGGGTTCGGCACGTGAATTGGTTTGTGCATCCCGCAATGACTGACTAAACATATCACTGCGTTTAAATCCAACGCTGCTCACATTCGCCAGGTTATTGGCAATAACTTCAATGGCCCGGCTCTTGTTCTCAAGGCCGTCTTTGCTGAATTGAAATCCCTGAATCAAAAATTTAACCTCCAAAAATTCTGAAACTTTTCATTTCACACCATTCAAAATATATGCCATCAGTCTACTTTCTCGGTGTCGTAAAATCAATAACTTGGAGGGGAATAAAAAATGGACTCTTTGGGATAGTTTTTAAGAATGGGAAATATTTTCCCCTGAAAGGATAGTTCTTACCTGCTTGCACAAAATCGTTTCAAAACATCTTAGGCGGACAAATCTATATTGCGGCCAATTTCAGGAAGACTCGTTTGCGGAAAATCATTTTCGTTGTCATAACTTTGAACCGGTTCCTGTTCGCCAGACGGTTTGGGTTCGCCATTGTCGGCGCTTTTCTCAAATCGATCCCGACGACGTTTCTTTTGCTTCCGGTCTTTAATTTTCTGGTGCTCGTCCTCGTGTCCGGTTTTTGTTTCCAACTGGGATTGATTTGAAGAATTATTGCCGGGTTCGGGTCTGGTCGGTTGTACAACTTTTTCAATATGGGGAACCTGGATATTTATGTTTTGGGGCACATCTATGGGTGTGGACATTTTTCGTCCCTCCATAACAAGTTTTAGCCATACACTTTTTCCTGCCTCAACACAATTTTCAGCCGCATTAATGCCTGGGAATTCAACTGACACACGCGCGATTCCGTTACATTCAATACTTTTGCTATCTCCGCCAGATTCAGTCCTTCGTAATAGTAAAGAATTAGTATCAGCCGCTCCTTTGCAGGCAGGCTTTTAATTTTTTCGTATATTGATTCTTTTAATTCGTTATAATCTTCAATTTCTTCCTCATATCCATTATCAGTATCTTCGATAAATTCGTTCCTGCTCGTTTCACCTCCGCCGGTAAGTGAAACAATATCCTGTAAAGAGACAAATCGAACAGAAACCATGGAACTTGAAATCTTGCCATAGTCACGAATGCTGATGCCGAGTTTTTCAGCGATCTCCGGCTCGGTCGGTTCCCGTTTTAGCTTCACTTGCAAATCCGAAATAGCCCTGATGACCTGCTTGATATTTTTGCGCGTCGATCTGGGCATCCAGTCAATGTTTCGCAGCGTATCTAAAATTGCACCGCGAATTCTCAATATTGCAAAAGTTTCAAATTTAATTTTCCTTGTCGGATCAAATCGTTCAATGGCTTCCAACAGGCCCACGTTTCCAGCACTGAGCAGATCATTGCTCTCCAGAACGCTTACGCCCTCGTACTGAAAACCCCGGGCGACATATTGAACAAGCCCTTGGTATTCGAGGGCAAGCTGGTTGCGCACCATCGGATTCCTCGTCTGCATATACTCTCGCCATATTTTATCCACTTCCAAATGCAAACTTTATTTCCTCCACGTTTTCGATAATTCCGACAATTAGTAAATTCCGTGTTGCGGAAAGATCATCCGACATCGATTATGCTTTAGCAGCAGCATTTTCCGGCTGTGCTATCGTCTCATGCGCTTCTTCTTTTTCGCTTTCAACTTTTTTTGTTTTTATCGTCACTTTAAAAAGTGCCAATGCGATAAAGCCGATCGAATAGGCGCATAAAAAACTAATACCCGCTCTCAGCAATGCAGACTCAAAATGAACATCCTGGAAGATACAAATAACAAGAATTACGGACGCAAAAAGAATGCTTGTAGCGCTTATAAGATCTTTCATTTTATCACCTCTTTTAAAAGTTAAAATTAAACAGAAAAAACATAATCGATGCAAAACACTATTTTCACTGCAACGTTTCCGAAACCGTAGGGACAACACGCTCCTGATTCAGGATCGACTCGGCAATATTGTGAATATTCAAACTTGCCGGAGAATCAGGAAATGAAAGCAGTACCGGAATCTGCTGTTGTATAGCCTGGCGGACTTTATCATCGAGTTCGATATAGCCGGCAATGCCAATGGTTATGTCTAAAAAGTGCTGCAACACCAGGGACAGGCGCTGGTAAACATCTGTCACCTCCGTGGCTGATGTCACCATATTGTGCAGCAGATCGATGGACAAGTCCTGCTGTACTGAATCCAAAACTTTGATCATTGCGTACGTATCGGAAATAGCAGTGGGTTCGGCTGTCGTTACGATCAAAATCTGGTTTGCCTGGATCGCAAGATCGATGGTCAACGGAGATAATCCGGCAGCAGTATCTAATATAATATAATCGTACTTTTTTCTCATCTGGTAAAGCAGTTCAAATAACTTTAGTTTGATGACCTGATCCATGTTTTTCCAGACACTGCTGCCGGAACTGTTTGGAATCACATCGATCCCTGATTCATGTTTCATTAAAATCTTTTGAATGGGCAGATCGTCGAGCACATAATTTAATAATGTAAATTTGGGCGCCAATCCCAACAGCACATCGACATTGGCAAAGTTGGTATCCGCATCCACAACCAGTACCTTTTCCCCTTTCTCAGCGAGCGCAATGGCAAGATTTGCGGCGATATTCGTTTTACCCACACCACCCTTGCCGCTGGTAATCGCGATAACAGGACAATTGTCCGAGTTCTTCAGAGCCATCAACTCTTTAATTCGACGTTCCTGTTCAATCATTCTTTTCATCCTTTCAAAATCATTCGTGGTGGTTTTTCTGCGACAGCAGGTTCGATATTATCCGGTATTGAGGTACCGTTACACAAATATGATAGCGGCTTGCCCGTCGCGTGGAATAATTTCAGCATGCCACCCAGGTTTTGCATCTTGTCAATCTTGGAAAGAATAATATGATTAAAATGCACCGTTTTAAACGCATTTGCCACCTTGACCGCATTATCCGGCTGCAAAGTCATTGGAATGACCAGATGCGTCTCACCGGGAGAAGCTGCTTTCAGAAAAGCATGTAATTCGGGTATTCCACTCTTATCTCTGGCTTTTCTCATGGCAAAGTCAATAACGATCATGTCTTTGTCCGAATTTGATTTGATCGCAGCAACAAGATCCTCGGCAGTTTCCACAACTGCCAGTGGCAAATTGGCGGCTTTTGCCAGTAATTCCAAATGCTTCGCTGTCGCGCTGACGGAATCACTCACAAGCACCATAGCAACATTTTTATTTTGAATCAGGGAATTTTTTATCGCCAATTTAAGGCCGGTCGTTGTTTTCCCGGCTCCCGGAGGTCCGACTAAAGCAACGACTCGTTGCTTATTTGTCCTTCCTTCTTCCAGATTGGAAACGGGAATCATTTTCATAATCTCTTGCGACAAAATGTCCTTCAGCCCTCTCATCCCCGACTTGGTGTTCAGATTCAATTTCCGGGCGATAACCCCGGCCCTGACATTTTTAAGGATTGTCCGGATCAGGTTTTTGGGAATCCCCCGCCCTTCCAAATGGGTTGTTAATTCCCGATAGAACTGCTCACGATTTTTGCTACCGGACGGTCGGGGGCCTGCTTTCCTGGCGTTTTTTTGTTTCTTCATCAACTCGGCTTTTTCTTTCAAAGAGGCCAGTTCCTGCTGTAACATGGACTGGCGCAATTCTGCAATCTCTTTTCGAAGCTTATCCAGATTGGCCTGCGATTGCAGCCAGAGCTGCCTCTGATGCTCCATAAAAGACATCTCTTTATGAAGAATTTTGCTGAATTCTTCGGCGCGCCGAACAGTTTTTTCAAAATCTTCGGCACCCTCTGTGCGCTCATGCGCTTTGCCATTCCCATTTTCGGGAAGAGAATTCTCACCGGAAGAACCATCAGCGAAAATTTTGCTGTAGCCATTATGCCCGTTTTTGCCGTGAGCTTTTCCACTTTTTTCTATTGCTGCAGGCTCCGCCTCGGGCATTCTTTTTACTTTCGTCTTCTTTGGGATAGTTGCAGCCCTCACATTACGGCTGTAAGTGCCCACCTCAGTGAGCACATCTTTTTGATTCTCTGCAGGTGTAATGCTTTGCAACTCTCTTTGCGGTTCATCCACTGCGGCGATAATCTCGACCGTATCGTTTGTAGATTTTGAATGCAAAATCACCGCATCCTCGCCGAGTTTTTCTTTGACCGCTTTCATTGCACCCCGCAGGGTCGCAGCTTTAAATCGTTCAACCCTCATTGTCTAGCCTCACTATTCCAGTTGTTTGAATTTCAATATGAGCAGGAATCTCAGCGTACGATAATATGCTGAGCGTTTTAAATATAGGTTCAACAAGTTTGCGCAAATAAGGCCGCAGGGATGGTGAAGTAATGATGAGCGGCTGACGACCTTCTGCTTCCATTTGGTTAATCACATCGGACAATGCCGACAGCAATTTTTGCAAAACATCTGTCGACAGGTAAAAGCCAAGCGCCTGTGTACCGGCAATTCCGGATTTCTTTGCTTCAGCCAGAGCATTGTTCAGCATCTGTTCCAAATCCGGGTCCAGTGTTAGCGCATTCACTCTGCCTTCACGATCCTGGTATTGCATAATGATAGACTGGCTGAGTGCTTGCCGCACATGCTCGGTCAATAAATCAAGGTCTTTGGATTCATGAATATGCTCGGCCAGGGTTTCCATGATTGTTCCAAGATCACGGATGGACACTCTTTCACTCAACAAGTTTTTAAGAACCTTTTCCACAGAACCGGTTGACAGAACATCCGGGATCAACTCACCCACAAGGGCGGCCTGATCCTTTTTCAGATTTTCCAACAGATCATGAACGTCCTGGCGGGTGATGATCTGTGCGGCGTGAATTCTCAGCAGCTCTGATAAATGAGTGGCCAGGACTGCTGCCGGTGCCACCAGTGTATAGCCCATTAATTCGGCTTTTTCTTTTTCGTCTCCTTTGACCCAAACAGCAGGCAAGCCAAAAGCGGGTTCTTTGACCTTCATGCCCTGCAATTCTTCTTTTTCAATGCCCGGATTTAAAGCGAGATAATGCCCCAGCATTAAACTGTTGCGCGCAACTTCATTCCCTTTAATGAGCATAATATACTCGTTCGGCTGAAGACGCATATCATCACGGATGCGGATTGGAGGAATAATAACCCCCAAATCCATAGCACATTGTTTTCGGATTTGGTTAATCCTCGAAAGCAAATCGCCTTGTTGTTCGATATCCACCAGGGGAATAAGATTATAGCCGATTTCAAGTTCCAGCGGTTCCACGCGTAAATAGGACTGAATATCATCCTCTCTCTCAGGTTCCTCTCCGATTTCATCCTCGATCTCATCGGCTTCCGCAGGCTGCTCTTTAATGACATATCCAACGGCACCCATACCGGTTGCAAGCACCACAAACGGTACAAATGGCAAACCGGGTGAGATTGCCAAAAGAGCCAAAACGCTTGCAACAATATAAGCGACCCTGGAATTGAAAAAGAGTTGCTTTACCAGGTCTTGTCCCAAATTTGAATTGGATGCAGCCCGGGTAACGATTATACCGGCGGATGTGGAAATAATAAGCGCCGGAATTTGCGATACCAGGCCATCACCAATAGTGAGACGCGTATAAGTAGTCAAAGCCTGGTTCAGGCCCATGTGCATTTGTGCCACGCCGACGATAAATCCGCCAACAATATTGAGCATGGTAATGATGAGACCGGCAATGGCATCACCGCGAACGAACTTGCTGGCACCATCCATTGCACCGTAAAAATCTGCCTCCTGGGAAATTTGATCACGGCGCTGTCGTGCTTCAACCTCGTCAATAACGCCGGCATTCAGGTCGGCATCGATGCTCATTTGTTTACCCGGCATGGAGTCCAAAGTAAAGCGGGCACCAACTTCAGCCACACGGCCGGCACCTTTGGTAATGACGATAAAATTGATAATAACCAAAATCAGGAAAATGATAAAGCCAACAACATAATTGCCCTTTACGACAAAGTTCCCAAAAGCTGAAATCATCTTGCCGGCATACGCGTCGCCAAGAATGAGCCGTGTTGTGGCCACGTTCAATGAAAGACGAAAAAGGGTAATAATTAACAACATACCCGGAAACACGGAAAATTGCAGCGGATTGGTAATGTACATTGAAACGAGCAAAACGAGCAAGGCCAGGGCAACATTCACTGCCAGCAGAAAATCCATCACTGCGGTTGGCATGGGAACGAGCATGACGATAAGTATTCCAATGACACCCAGCGCCAATGCAACATCAGCGTTCCGCGTTAAAAAGGATAAACTAAAGCCTTTGGGCATGTGATGCAACTCCTAACTCTGCTTAAATTTTATTCTTCATTTGATAAACATGAGCCAAAATCTCAGCAACCAATTGATAAAGATCGGCCGGTACTTCATCGCCGACATCCGCTGATTTGTAAAGCATGCGGGCCACAAGAGGACGCTCGACTATGGGTATATTATGTTCCCGCGCAAGCTGTTTGATTCTTTCCGCTACCTTGCGCATTCCTTTGGCGACCACTTTGGGCGCCGACATTTTTTCCGGATCGTATTTCATGGCCACGGCAACATGCGTCGGGTTTACAATAACGACATCGGCTTCAGGAATATCCGCGAACATCCGATGACGCGCCCGTTCTCTCTGTAAACTCCTGATCCGCGATTTGATTAACGGATCACCTTCAATTTGCTTATATTCATCTTTTATTTCCTGCTTGGTCATTTTCAGGTTTTTTTCATACTCGTATTTTTGATAGGCAAAATCCAGGATAGCAAGAAAAATGAAAACAACACCAACACGGACACACAACTTTAAACTGATGGATGCAACAAACGCCAGTATTTGCGCAACATCCTGATCGACAAGATCCAGGTAGTGACTTTGCTCACCGCGTAAAGTAACATATCCGATGTAGCCGATAATGAACATTTTGAGTATGTTTTTGACCAGTTCTTCGAGAGAACGCAAAGCAAACAGCCGTTTGAAGCCGGCGAGCGGGCTGATTTTTTCCAGCTTGGGTTCAATGGAATGGCCGGAAAAAACGAGTCCCGACTGAATGATATTTGAGACAACGCCGGCAACGATGATGCTCAACAGAATCGGACCCACGAGACCTGTAAAAGCAATTCCAGCGTTTCTCATCAACATCGGAAAACTTGCGGTTGTAATTGAAATGGAATCCAGATGTCCCAAAACCTTTGCCATAATTGCCAGCAGGTTCCTGTACAAGTGGTTTCCCAATAACAAAAAGGCAAGACTGACAATGAGCAGGATCACTGCCGAATTGACCTCCATACTACGGGGGACATTTCCCTTCTCCCTTGCTTCCTGCCTGCGCTTGGGTGTTGCGCGCTCTGTTTTTTCCTGAAAAGATTCCTCAGCCATTTCTAATATCTCACGGTGACATTGCTCTGATTAGCGTGAAAAAATCCACCCTAAACTGAATAAACATTTTTTCAAAAAGACGCGTAACAAAAGGTAATGAAAAAGCGAGTGCCATTAATCCGATAGCGACTTTTAACGGCAGTCCCACGATAAAAACATTCATTTGCGGCACGGCGCGTGCGATCAATCCCAGGGCAAAGCTGGTAAGCAGCAAAGCAACGATGACCGGAGCACCGACCTTAATTGCGGCAACAAAGATATTTGCTGTCATTTTCATATTAATGTCAAAAATAACAGAACGAAAATGAGCCGCCATAGGTGGAATTGCTTCAAAACTTTGATTCAGTCCGCTGAGCAAAAAATGATGCCCATCGATGATCAGAAAAATCATAGAGACCATCAAAATCTGGAACTGACTGATAATGGAAACCTGTCGCTGTGTTTGCGGATCGATTACGTTGACAATTCCAAAACCCATTTGCATACCGGCTAATGTTCCGGCGATCTCGATACCGGCAAATAACAATGTGGAAATAAAGCCCATCAAAAGCCCGACAATAACTTCTTTACCAACATTAAAAATAATAACAGCCGTCGCTAAATGTTGTGGCAGCGTTGTGTTGGCCACCACAGGCATGATTAAAAAGCTTAAAAACAAACCCAAACCTATCTTCGTATAAAGCGGAACGCTGTTCGATCCGAGTATTGGGAAAACCGCAAGAGCAGCAGAAATCCGCGCGAAAACCAACAAAAAAAGAACGATTTCATTTTGATTTATGCCAAACATCGTAAAAAGCGTATAACTCCAGAATAATTTGTATCACCGGCTAAATGTTGGAATGCTGTTGAAAATTTGTGTGGAAAACGAAATAAATTTGCCGAGCATCCATGGCAATAAAATAATGAGCGTGATAAAGATCGCCAGAATCTTGGGGATAAATGTCAACGTCATTTCGTGGATTTGCGTAACAGCCTGAAAAATAGCAACGATCAAACCGACGACCAATCCCGCAATAAGCAATGGTGCGGAAACCATCAGCGTTGTTATAATTGCTTTGTTAATGATTTGTAATACCATTTCCTGCGACATGAAATTCTCCTTACCTGAATCCTGCAACGATCGAACCGACAATTAGATACCAGCCATCAACGAGTACAAATAAAATGAGTTTAAAAGGCAGTGAAATCATAATTGGCGGCAGCATTAACATTCCCATGGCCATCAGCACACTGGAGACGACCATATCCAGCATGAGAAACGGAACATACAGCAAAAATCCAATCTGGAAAGCAATTCTGAACTCACTGATGATGAACGACGGAATCAAAACATACGTCGGAATCTCATCCTGCGAATCGGGTTTTTCCATTTTTGCCATGTTCACAAAGAGCGCAAGGTCCTTCTCACGCGTCTGCCTGAACATAAATTCGCGCAACGGCTTTAAAGCTTTTTTATAAGCCTCTTTCTGGCTGATTTGTTTTTTCATATAAGGCTGTAGCGCTTCCGTGTTAATATTCTGCCACACCGGCGCCATGATAAAGACAGTCAGAAAGATGGACAAGCCAACCATGACCTGAGTAGGCGGCGCTTGCTGGGTTCCAAGAGCGTGCCTTAAAAACGAAAGAATGATGGTTACGCGGGTAAAGGAGGTAACCATAATAATCAGCGCCGGGGCAAGCGAAAGAATTGCCAGAAGCAGCAAAATCTGCAGGGTAACAGCAACATCACCTGGTTTGGAAGCCTGGTCAATGCCAATCGATATTTTGGGAATGGCCATGACTTTTCCGGGGATAATGAGCAGGGCAAGCATAAAAGTGAAACAGGCCGGGAGTTTTATTTTTCGTCCGCCCGTTTTTATCAATTGTAACATTTTCTTCATTTTGATCCACCAAAATTCGACAACTGTGCGGCAAGTGCAGAAGCAAACGGTTTCGGGTTTTTGGCCGAGTTCTGGTCTACGATTTGTGCCTCGTCCTTGTCCAGTTCAGCAAGCAATGAAATATTGCCCTCAGTCACCCCAATCACGAGCAGCCGGTTGACAACTTTGATCAAATAAACGCCCTTTTTCGGGCCGAGCGATAAACTGGAAACAACACCCATTATCTGGAAAGCATTGCGAGCCTGGCTCGTTTTATTTTGCAACCACTTGACGCCATATACAAACGCAAATAATAGAACAATGACAAAAATGAGCGCCGCAATGGTTCGGACGATGGCGTGCGAAAAGTTAAACTGTGAGGGCATCTGCTCTTGAACGTCCCCGCCTTGAGCGTTACCTGGTACCTGGTTCCCCGCATCTCCTGAAAAAGAAATCATCGTCATTGTTAGCAAAAATAAAAGAACAAAAACGATGATGACCGCCCACTTTTTCTTATTTACTTTTATCATATAACTTTTCACCAAAATTAAATTCTTCAGCCAAAGCCTAGCTTACAACCGAGGCTAATTTTTCATCGGAAGAAATCAAATTCGTTATTCGAACGGCAAAATTCTGATCAACAACGACAACTTGACCTTCGGCAAATTTTTTATTGTTCACATAAACATCAACAAATTCGCTGGCAAACTTGTCCAACTCGACGACACTGCCATTACTTAACTTTAAAATATCATTGAGAACCATTGTTGTTCTTCCCAACTCGATGGAAATCTCCAACTCCAGATCGTTGAAAAATTCAATCGAATGGGCATTTGCAATGCCGACATCCGCAGAAGAAAATTGTTCAAAATCGCTTTTTTGCACCGTCATCTTTTCTGTCCCATGGGTGCCCCCCATTAAATGATTCGCTACTTTTGTATGGATAATTCTGACAACATTGAATATTTTATCTCCGCCGATTGAACCCGAAAAATAAGTTGCTACACCATTTTCAAAAATTTCTTCGGACTTGCCCTGCCACAAAACAATACTGGGATTTCCAAAATTTGCATCTTTTTTATACTTTTCTTTAATGATTTGCTTTTTGAGAGCCGAAAGCTGGTCGGCGGCATCCAGGATTAATTGCATGGATTGCGGAACTTGTGCTGTGCCCTCTCCCTCCCGGCGTAAGTATTGTGCCAATTCCGGCATTAATTCTGCGTTTGCAAGATATACCATACCTTGCGGGTTGTCATCCACTGGTATTTCTACGCTGATGGCCTCAGCACCGATGATATTTTGAATTTCAGCAAAAGAAGAATTCTTCGTCTCTTTCATATCAAGTGTAATCGGTGCGTTAAGAATATTTCCCAGCAGATCGATACTGCGGTCTTTTAAAGCAGTGTTAAATTCACCAATGTTCTTTAATAAAGTATTTTCATTCAACTCAAAACTCCTCATCTTGACATGCTTGTACAATTCTAATAGCCCGACGATTATTTGCAAGACCCGGTGTCACCCAGAACTTTGGTTTATTTTGAACTATTGCCAAAAGTGGTTTGTGAATATTCTGATCCGTTCTAATAACATCACCTTCCTCCAAACTCATAAAATCTCCCAAGCTCATTTTAATTTTCCCCAAATAGACAGCAATAAGCAATCCCGCTTTGGAAACAGTCGATTTAACGATCTGCATTTCTTTCTCATCGACTTTTTTGGGTCTTTTTTTGCTTGAGGATTTTTCCAAAATTGAAGTAATGAGAGGCTCTAAAACAGTCAACGGTGTACAAATGTTCAAAAGATAATCTACATCGAATATTTTTACATTAAAAACAATATTGACCACTGCATCGGTGGGCGAAACCATTTGTACAAGAAATGGTTTGGTTTCATAAGCTTTTTGTTTCGATTCAACTTCGATAAAATTTTGCCATGATTGATCCCACATCTTTAAGACTCGATCAATGACGCGGTGCATAATATTCTTTTCAATCTCGGTTGTGGGACGCACAGCAACATTTGTCCGGCCACTGCCGCCAAATAACCGCTCGACAATAATTAATATCATTTCTGCTTGCATATTAATGAGAGCAAAATCGCCCGACCTTCCTGTTTGGAAAGTCCATATACAATCGGGAACCGGACGCGACTCGACAAATTCCCCATACTTCATCTCATCGATAGAAACAAAATTCACTTCAATCGACAAACGAAAAAGTGTTGCAAAATAAGTGTACAGCAATTTTGAATAAGATTGACAGACAATTGCAAGTCCATCGCGTTGGTCTTTGGACAGCCTTCTGGTGCGACGAAAATCATATTTCTGAATTTTCCCTTGCTCCGTCTCCTTACCGATCTTCTGTTCCATATTCATTTCTGAAATCTGCATCTTGGCTTTGTTCACCTTTCAGGTAATCCTATTTGCACCCCAGATCATTTTTTGGCGCTTGCAATAAAATTTACTGCATCACATATTTTGTCAGGTACACCTTGAACACTTTATGTTGCAAAATATTTTCTATAGTGAGCTTGATTTCTTTGCGTAAACTTGCCTGGTTGCTGACATCACTAAGAATCTCGCTGGGTTTTTGCGACAACAATGATATTAATCCGTCTTTAATCGCCGGTTTTTCAACATCAAGCTTTTCCTGCAAGCTTTTATCCGTTAAGTAAATATACAGGGATATGATCAAATATCTTTTACCCTTAGAGCCATTGGGATTGACCACTAAATCCTCAATATTAATCATTGCCGAGTTTTTAAGAATAGCTGTAGATAATTCTGATTTCTCTAATGATCCATCTTTTGATTTTGAAGTTTGTTTTTTCACCACTTGTTTAGCTTCTTTTTTTGAATCATTCTCTCCACTAGTCGTTTGGGGAAGCAATATTTTTATCAGGATAAATGCCAAAGCAACCTGAAAAAGAATGATACCTGCCAAAATAATTATTTTACTTGCATGTTTTTTCATACCGCAACCTTTATAAGTAAACTTTAAAATCCCTCTTGGCTAATTCACAAGGGTTCACTCAGAAAATGCTTTTATCGATTCGTAATTTTTATTTTTTTAGTGCCATCTGTCTTTTTGGAAGACTCGAAATTCTTGTTATTTCTTTCCTCGAGCAGTTCTTTCCCGCTTTTATTTTCCCAATTGAGATAAATTTCCACCCGCCTGTTTTGTCGGCGATGCGCTGCTGTATCATTCGGTGCAATCGGTTTATACTCTCCTCTCCCAATGGCAACAAGTTTTCGCGGATCAACATCGCATACATTTGCAAAATACTTGAGCACACTCAGGGCCCTGACTGTGGAAAGCTCCCAATTAGAAGGAAATCGAACAGTATGAATCGGAACATCATCCGTGTGCCCTTCAATTATGACGCTACAGCTTGTTCTTTTGATAATGAAAGCCATTAAATCAAGAAGGTGAAAAGCCCTGGACTTTAGTATTGCCTGCCCCGACTCGAACAAGAAGGGACTGGATATTCTGAAACGAATGCCATCCTTCAATTGTTCAATTGCGATCCCATTTCCGCTCCCATTGTGTTTATCAGCTTCAATTATTAGCTTGTTAAAAGCATCACTTGTCATCATAACATCGTGGACCATCACCGGCGAGCCAAATGGCGTTACATGGGTTGGCACAACGCTCGAACCGTTTTGCTCTAACAGAGCGCCTGTTGCGCCACGCATTGCTCCCATGAACTTTCGAAACTTTATTAGTTCCATGGTTGAAAACGAAGTAATCAGAATAAAAAATGTAAGCAATAGTGTCATCAGATCGCCATAACTGACAATCCAGGAAGCGATTTCCTCGCAGTCATCGCCTTGACACGAATTTTTTCTGGAATTTCGACTCATCTTTTATTTTCCGTTTTGTCTCCTAATCGGAGTTTTGGAGACAAAAATGTCACTAATTTTTCTCTCATCAACCGTGGATTGTCTCCATCCTTAATGGAATTGATGGCAAGAACTATCAGTTCTTTCTCCTGCACTTCTTGCTTTGAACGAGTTTTGAGCTTACCTGCCATGGGAAGGAAGAGAAGGTTTGCCATCACAGCACCATAAAATGTTGTAATAAGAGCAGTGCCCATGCCCGAACCGATTTGGCTGGGGTCGTTTAATTTCTGCAACATCTGGATCAGGCCAATCAGGGTTCCTACCATTCCAAATGCCGGTGCATAATTTCCCAAAGATGTAAAGATTTTTTGCCCCAGATTATGCCGTTCCTGGATGTAAATTATTTCCGTAGTAAGAATATCGTTCATAATGTCACTATCCACCTGATCCACCAGGAATTGAATGCCCTTTTTGGTAAATTCATCTGCACCTTCAATTTCATTTTCCAACTCTAGTAAACCATTTTGACGAGCTTTTTGCGCTATTTTATTCCAATATTCTACTGTCTCATGAATGGGAATTGCTTTGTGCATAAAAACCTTACTGGCTATTTTAAAAACACTCAAAACATCTTTGAGTGGATAATTGATTAAAATTGCTGCCATAGTTCCCCCCATAACAATGAAAAATGAATTCAAGCTGAAAAAAAATTGCCATCCACTTCGCGACATTATTGTAAACCCAATGAGGCCTATACCAGATATAATTCCAATTAAGCTCGCAATATCCATTTTTTGTATTAATCACTCCCTAAAAAGATTTAACCTTTACTCATCTGTTCTACATTTTTAACTGCAGACCATGACGGACGACGAATATGCCGCCCGCCATGCGTCTAAGTTATCTCTTGAGTCGTACAATTTCATCAAGCAAAGTATCGCTCGTTGTAATGACACGAGCATTTGCCTGAAAACCACGCTGTGCGACGATCATGTTTGTGAATTCCTGGGCAAGATCAACGTTAGACATCTCCAAGTGTCCAGCGGCAATATCTGCATGCACCGTTGTACCGGCCCATCCTTTAATCGCCATTCCGCTGTTATCCCCAACAGTAAACATATTCTCGCCCACATCTGCCAGACCGGCCTCATTTGAAAAAGTTGCTAATGCCACTTGGGCAAGGACCTGACTTACACCATTAGTAAAATGTCCTGTTACTTTTCCTGTTGTATCAAAAGAAATATCGTAAAGATCACCCAGACCATACCCATCCTGTTCAGTCACAACGGCGGTCGTAGGATTTTTCAATTGGGTAAGACCACTGAATGAATTTGCCTTTCCGGCACCGACAGTGATGCTCATTGTTGTTGCACCATTGCCGGGTTCAAATGTAAGCGGCAGTCCATCTTCGGACTGAAAATATGCGAGACTTCCATTCGGATTAAACTTGGCCACACCGCGATTCCCGCTGTCCGGTACAATTTCTCCGTTATCGACAATTGCTTCCCAGCGCCACAAATCCGGCTCATCCGTCGTCGAATTATTTGTAAATTTGAGCGTTACAGTATGAGTAGCGCCCTTACTATCATAAGCGGAAATACTTGATTCATGTTCGCCGGCATCTCTTCCATCTTTGGTGATGTCAAATGTCGGCATAATTGCAATTGTAGATGTCTCTTTATCAAAAAAAGTCATACTGACGGTTGTTTTGGAAGCTCCGGCCATCGCATCCTCGATTTTTAGAGTACCATCGGCGGCCAGCGAAACAGAGGCGTCACTAAAAATTTCTTTCATTTTATCCAAAAGGTCCTGGACAGTATCACCATCTGTATAGGTGTATGTCCCACTTATACTCTCACTATTGTGATTGGTACCGTTGATACGAATTTCATCGCCTGTACTCAGATTCTCGCTGATAAAATTCAGGTCTTTAAGTGCCGTTGTAGCGACCGTTCCTGTTACCGCGGATGTACTTAAACTAAGAGGCGTCGTGGCAGAACCGGAGAGCGCCAGAGTCGTTGTGGAACCGCCTTTATCGGTTGTATGAATAGAGACTTTTTCGTTTCCTCCGTCATTTACGACTTCAGCGATAACTTCGCCGTTCAAAGCACGATTGCTCTGGATTTGCTGATTAATGGCCGCAACAACCGCACTCACTGTACCGTATGTTGTCGGATTAAGCGTAAGAGTCTCACTTATGGTACTGCCGCCATCATCGTCGATAGTCACAGTCAGTTCATTCGCTGTTGTTAAATCCAACGGCGCCGTCAAAGCACCGCCAACGACTTTGGCGTTTGTTGCATAAGACGATGATAAAGTTTGTGCTCTTTGAAAAGTGTCGAAATTGAGATTTCCCGAAAAGTTAACAAGTGTAGTTGCTTTTGCCGCTACTTTCTGTCCAAATGGCAAACGAACATCCTGAACCTGCGCGGCAGAAGAAATTTCACCGTTTGAATCAGCCATTCTTCCCTGAACATGATAACCGCTATTGCCGAAAACAAGATTGCCGGCGGCATCGATTTGAAAATTCCCGGCCCGGGTAAAATAATCATTGTTTCCATCATTGAGTACAAAAAATGCATTTCCCTGAATCGCCAAATCCAGGGGATTGCCGGTTCTTTCCAGATTTCCCTGCGTAAACAAATGATCCACGCTTGCGACTGTCATTCCAAGTCCAACATTCATCGGGTTGATGCCGCCCATGTTGCCACTGGGTTTGCGACCGTTTTGCAGGGCCTGGGACAGACTTTCCTGAAATGTCACCCTACCTGCTTTAAAACCAATAGTGTTTACGTTTGCGATATTGTTTCCTATTACGTCCATCTGAATTTGATGATTTCTTAATCCAGAGACCCCGGAAAATAATGATCGTAACATAGTTCTTTCTCCTTATTTTTGTATTCCGGTGCTGCGTCAATCAGTCGGCAGCACTGGGCTTCCCAACAGGGTCCAGCCCGTTCATTAAATAATTATTGCACTGTCAATATTGGTGAAAACATTCTCGCGCATGTTTGAACCATCGATCGCAGTGATCACAGTCCTGTTTTCCGCGCTCACAAGAAACGCCTGATTGTCCATCAAAACAAGTGACTCACGCCCGCCTTTTTGCGATATCTTGTGCATTGCATTTCTCAGGCGCATATAATCGTTCGAACTCATCGTGATATTCCTCTCACGCAGCCTATTTTGCGCATGTTGCGAAAACTTAATCTCTGTCAGTTCCGATTTTTTACTTTCGAGTATTTTTTCAAAACTAACTTTTTGCTTCAGTTCGGCAGGCGAATGTGTACGTTTCAAACGCTCTGCACTTGTCACTCTCCTAATACCGTGAACGCTTGCACTACTCTCTGCCAAGAAACTCACCTCCTCTCAATTATTTTATATGCCGCTCATTTCAGATATATCAATTATGTTTGTCGGATCTATTTCGATATTTCCAAGCATAATATATGTTTTGCCATCGACAAAACGTATGCCTGTGACTTTCCCTTCAACTATCGGACTTATTGGTATAGAATTACCCTCCGCATCCGATGCGGAGATACTAAAATAATATTTCCCTGCCGGCATGTCCTGTCCCGAATTGTTTTTCCCATCCCACACACCATTGTGCACCCCCTCTGCTTGCGAGCCAAAATTTATTTTTC
Source organism: Calditrichota bacterium (assembly GCA_013152225.1). Taxonomy (GTDB): domain Bacteria; phylum Zhuqueibacterota; class Zhuqueibacteria; order Residuimicrobiales; family Krinioviventaceae; genus Hydrothermomicrobium. The sequence goes on along the minus strand of JAADGR010000378.1, from coordinate 1,483 downwards.
TTATGCGCTCACCGGTACTGGAATAAACTTCCACTTGTACATTCGCACCTTGCTTAATTTGATACGCGAAACCGGCAGGACTTCCCGCCTCCAGATTCAGGGTATTGTCGGTTGCGCGGATATTCTTTCCGATCAATCCGGCCATGACTGAATTGTTCATGGATTGCGTTACAAGCGCACTGCTCTGCAAACTACTATTCATGTTGGATAGTTGTTCAAGAGAACTGAATTGAGCTAATTGCGCTACAAACGCGGTATTATCCATGGGGCTAAGCGGATCCTGGTTTTTAAGCTGTACTACCAACAATTGCAAAAATGCATCCTTATCGAGGTCCTGATTCCCAGGTGCAGCGGATAATGCACTTGCAGCAGAACTATTATCAACACTTGAAACTTGCATACTCTACACTCCATCATTTATGCAACAGCCTGATACGTCGACCAACGCGATTCAATTCGTCTTATATCCATTGCCATTTTATCATTCAATTGACTCACTCCGGAGTCTGTTTTCCTTTTTCTTGATTCCTGCCATTTTTTATCGTTAGACCTTGAACCACCGGAAAAACGACGTTCCGGTTTATCATTAATCAAAACACGAATGTCAGATAAAAGCATATCTTTTTGCGCCAATTGCTGTTTAAGTTCGGGCAAAGAATTCTCCAACAGCATTTTGGACTGCTCTGACTGAACGTGGATGGTAATAGCAAATTTTTTATTATCATGTCCCATCTGAATGACAAGCTTTCCTAATTCATCAGACTCGGCCTTGACGCTTAAAAAAGACTCTTTGCTGGAAATCATTAGTTTTGCACCATCGGCGATCCAGTAACTGAGGGCAGAAACAGTTGCCGGTGCAGATGTATTTTGCATAATCGAATTGACAGGATTTGCTGTGATTTTCTGACCTGCACCAAAACCATCAAATGATGAAATCGGAGGCAGGGCATTATCAGCATGTTTTCCAAACCTGGCAAGAATTGTTTTGTCAAGTAAAGTTCCCGGATTCTGCGATCCATCCTTTTTATTTTGCATTGACTGCTGCGAATAATGGGACGCAGGATTCGACGCATTGACTAGAGCATTACTGTTGTTCTTTGCCGCAGCGGATATTCCATTGAGAGAATTTGCCGTATTGTTTAAAGCCCATCTCCGCCGGATAACGCCTTGCAAATGTGCCTTCAGAATTGCAGGACTTGTGCTTGCATGCGTCTGTATCACATTTCTGCCAGAATCACCTTGTGGAACAAAAGTTCTTTTGTTCGGAATCACAGATTCTGCGGCTTTGGCATTCGCTTTCGTTTGAGAATGCTCAGCTTTTGCATCCGAAACACCGGCTTTTACAGGATCAGAAATTGCGCGATCCTCGGCGGTAATATTTGCAGTCGAAACGCCTGACACTTTTTCTTTGCCGTGTGAAAAAAGAACCGCTGTTTCTGTCCGTTCGCCGGAAGTGCTTTTATTCGGAATCACAGATTCTGCG
>JAADGR010000346.1 GCA_013152225.1 Calditrichota bacterium | reverse complement strand
CTTCAGGGATTTATTTTTACAGGTTGACGGCAAAGAACTATTATAGTATCAAGCGGGCTATTCTTATCAAGTAATAAAGAATCATTCGTTATTAATCCAAACCGCTCAATCTCCGAGCCAGGTTGCGGGATGCAGATTCACAATAGGATCTAACATTTTCCCAACGAACAGGCTTTATCATACGGGGGATGGGTTGCTGCTCGGCATCAACAAAATAAGCCAATGCCCGTACAGCAATTGCCTGAAATCCAGGCCTGTCTGCATATTTTATTTTTGTCAGTTCTAACAAACCCTCAAGTGAAATAATATCTTTAAGACAATACAAATCAATAAAATCACGGCGGGTACCGCGGGAATTGATTGCGGCTAATTTCATGAGTCCGATATCCTTAGGCGAGGCCAGCTTTAGACCATTATATTCAACCGGGGAGTCTAACAAAGGATGATGTTGATGGATAAAACTAACATCTGTTCCCAAATACTTTGTAAACAACATTCCATCCTGTTCCGAAATAACCTTAAAATCTTTGTCCTTCCCCAAGGCTTTAAAAATTTCTTCCCGTTCCGACTCGACAAGAATTTTCATTTGACTGAACCAATCCAGGTCGGTGGAGATACGATGCCCTATTTGCAGCGCCAGGGCTGTACCACCGGCTAACACCGGCTAAATAAAAATCATCCATAAAAGAATAGTTATTCAAGCTTTCCAATGCGTGAAGACAAGTTTCGGTGATAGCATTTTCAAAAAATGTTACCATTGTTCCATCTCTTTTACAAGAACCGCCCAATCGGGCGCTTGAAAGTTTTCTATTTGTAATACTAAACGCCACAATGCGAATGAACGTTTTGAAAGTAAACGAAACCCGTGCTGTCGTACCCAGTCAGCTACATTTTCTTCGCTAAAAGTTGCAAACAGCCAGGAAAGTTGTTCCCATGACCCTTTTTCAAGTATGCGTTCGATAATTAATCCGCGATGCTCTCCCAAATCCATAAGCTGAAAATCATACTCCGGAAACAGCCATGCAGTATCTGTGGGAAGGTGGTTATTATTAGGTATGCTCTCGTCCATTTTTTGAAAAACCAATTAATTTGCGATAAATGCCAGGCTTTTCAATAAATGTATTACAGCATTTGCTAAATGTCAATCAAAAAATTGGTTAGCATATCCTCTTTTGATGGAAGATTTTTAGGCCTGTAGCTGTCAACTTTGTTCATTCGATTATAAATGCTGCTGTGAATTTTTGCGCCGGGGGAAATTTTGCGCTTTTCCCATCCGAGAATCCACCAAATCGGCAATAAAGAATTGTGGCGATTTCCTGTGCAGTCCCCGCTCATCCCAAAGATTTGGCCGGAATGTGCTGCGTTTTTCGTCTATAGCAAGAGCATGGTAGTCGAATGGGACATCGGGGTTCAGCGTTGCAATTGGGGATTTGTGCGGTTTGACAATGAGCTTATAAAGCCTGACAACATTTGTGTTTTCTTTCCCGTGCTCATTTCCCGCGCCGTCGCAGCAGACGACGATATTTTTGATCATTGCTGCCTCCGGGATTGTGCAATAATCTTCTTTTTCTTTTTAATATGAACGAAGTAAGATGAGGAAATATTTTTTGGGTGTTCGGTTTCCGGCCTCCGAGCTGTTGTGCCGCCTTGCAAAATAAAAGTGTGCAACGGAAAAGAATATTTGTCTTGCTTTTGTTCATCCCTGTTTTGTGATTGCATTCTTTACCGCTTTGGCAAATTCAGCCGCTTTCTTGGCTTTGTCATTGGTTCTTTCCAGTTCCTGCAAAAGCCAGCTTCCGATGATGATTCCATCAGCTTCCCGGCTTGTCTCTTTTGCTTTTTCAATGGATGAAATGCCAAAGCCAACCGCGACCGGAAGGGAGGTCATGGATTTGAGAGAACGAACAACCTGATCGACATGGACGTCCGGCCCTTCGTTTGTTCCCGTAGTGCCGAAATGGGAAACACAGTACACAAAACCGCTCGATGCATCGAGTATCTTTTGTGTGCGCTCGGAGCCGATTTCAGGGGCCAGCAGGTAAATCAAACTAATGTCATTTTGACGACAAATATCCTCCATGTTTTCACCTTCTTCATAAGGCAGGTCGGCAATAATAAGCCCGTCGCCTCCTGCTTGGTGAAATGCGCGACAAAAATTTTCTTCGCCAAAACGGACGATAGGATTGAAATATCCCATGCACACAAGAGGTGTTTCGTACGATTCCCGAAATTTTTGTATCAATTTCAGGATGTCTTCCAGCCTGACATTGTTCAGGATTGCTCGTGAGGTTGCCCTCTGAATAACAGGGCCGTCGGCAACAGGATCGGAAAAGGGAACCCCAATCTCGATGCAGTCGGCGCCATTTTGCGCCAGGGCGCACATAATGTCAAAGGTCGCTTCGAGCGATGGATCTCCGGCTGTTAAAAATAATATCAGTGCTTTTTCGTTATTCTTTTTTAAATTGACCAAGTGCTGTTCGATTCTGTTCATTTCATCCTCATTTTTTTGTTACCCGGAAACCAGGTCTTTATCTCCACGCCCGGACAGGTTGACCAAAATGTTTTTATCTTTGGGTAATTTTGCTGCAAGTTTGACGGCATACGCCACGGCATGAGAACTTTCCAACGCAGGAATGATGCCTTCTTTTTCGGAAAGCAATTTGTACGCCGCCAGAGCTTCTTCATCATTGATGCTCACATAAACGGCGCGGCCTGATTCTTTGTAAGCTGCGTGTTCCGGGCCGACGCCGGGGTAATCGAGACCCGCAGCAACCGAGTGCGCCGGCGCGATTTGTCCGTCGGCATTTTGCAAAAAGTAACTTTTCTTGCCGTGAAAGACGCCCACTTGTCCCTTTGATATTGACGCGGAATTGTCACCGATTTTTTCTCCCCGGCCGCCGGCTTCAACGCCGATGAGCTTTGCACTGCTCGATTTAAACGGATGGAAAATCCCCATTGCATTGCTGCCGCCGCCAACGCAGGCAATGATGTAATCCGGCACATCAAAATCAAATTCCCTGCATTGCAATTTTGCCTCTTTGCCTATAATGGATTGAAAATCCCGCACGATCGTGGGAAAGGGGTGTGGGCCGACAACGGAACCGATCACATAATGGGTGTTCTTAACCGTGGCAATCCAGTCGCGCAGGGCTTCATTGATCGCATCTTTCAGCGTCCGGCTGCCTGACTCGACTGCGATGACTTGCGCTCCCAAAAGATTCATCCGGAAGACATTCAGCTTCTGGCGGACAGTATCTTCCTTTCCCATGTACACCTGGCAAGGCATGTCAAAAAGAGCGCACACTGTTGCTGTCGCCACGCCGTGCTGTCCCGCCCCGGTCTCGGCGATGATTCGCTCTTTCCCCATTTTTTTTGCCATTAGAACCTGGCCAAGGCAGTTATTCAATTTGTGCGAGCCCGTGTGATTCAAATCCTCACGTTTTAAATAGATTTTTGCCCCGCCTGCGTAGCGCGTTAGATTTTCCGCAAAATAAAGCGGCGTTGGTCTTCCCGCATAATGCGAAAGATAGTATCGCAACTCCTTTTGAAAGGCATCGTTTTTTTTGTAATGATTATATGTTTCTTCAAGCTCGATCAAAGCGGGCATGAGTAGTTCAGGAACAAACTGCCCGCCGAAATTTCCAAAATATCCTCTTTTTCTCATCTCGTCCTCAGTTATTGAGTTGATAAAACAATTTTTTTAATTTTTCAGCATCTTTTATCCCCGGCGATTTTTCCACCCCGGAACTGACGTCAATTCCGAATGGTTGAAAGTTTTTTAAAGTCTGTCTGACGTTCTCCGGATTCAACCCTCCGGCAAGAATGATTTGTGAGGGATTTTCTATTTTATTTAAAAGAAAAGTATTGATCCGCTTTCCGGTTCCACCGCGCTGTCCGGAGACAAAAGCATCCAGCAAAATTTTCCACGCCATGGGATAGTCTTTAATCTGCGCCAAAGAGTTTTCGTCTTTAATGCGAAATGCTTTGATAATTTTTCCTCCGAGAGCATCACAGAAAGCAGGGCTTTCTTCCCCGTGAAGTTGAACGATGTCTAAACCGCAGTTTTCCCTGATGGCCTGAATTTCTTCCAACTCGTGGTTTACAAAAACGCCCACCCTGGCTATTTTAATTTCACTGCTAATTTCAGATGCCAGGCGGGGAGTGATTCGTCTGGGGCTTTTGGCGAAAACAAATCCAATCGCATCCGCTCCCAATTCTTCCGCTAATTTCGCGTCTTCCGGACGAACCATTCCGCAAATCTTTACCCACATTAAACACCCCCCAGGTTTTTGATAAATGCTGCGCGATCTTTTTGCCGCATCAGCGTTTCGCCGATCAGGATTGCGTTGAATCCCGCTTTTTCCAAACTGATGACATCCTCCCGGTTATGGATTCCACTCTCACTTACTTTTAGCAAATGATCCGGAATTGCTTTTATCAAATCCATGCTCGTTTGCAAAGAAACTCGTAAAGTTCGCAGGTTGCGGTTATTCACGCCAATGATCCCCGCGTCTGCTCGCAAAACCTTTTCCAATTCGCACTGTTTGTGAATTTCCACAAGAGCATCCATTTTCAAAGAGTGTGCGATTGCAGAAAAATCTTTGATTTGTTCTTCAGTCAACGCAGCAGCTATGAGTAAAATCGCACTTGCGCCGGATGCAGCCGCCTGGTAAATTTGGTAATCGTCGATAATGAAATCTTTTCTCAAAAGCGGCAGCGCAACTTTGTGGGAAATGTCTTCCAGATATTCGAGGCTGCCCTGAAAGTATTTTTCTTCCGTTAGAACAGAAAGAGCCGCTGCGCCGCCGGCTGCATACTGGCGCGCAATTTCAAGATGATTGAAATCCTCGCAAATGACACCGCGGCTGGGAGATGCCTTTTTCACTTCGGCGATAATTTGAATGCGCTCTTTTTTCAGGGCATTGTAAAATCGCTTTTTGACCAGGTTTTTTGTTTTTGATTCTGCACGCTTTCGGGCTTTTTGCAAAGAAACTTTTGAACGGTCGATTTTTATGCGTTCCCGGGTAGAGCTAATAATTTGCTCAAGTATGTTTAACATTTTGTTTTCATCCATGGTTATCTGAGAGATATTGTAACAGTTCAGGATCATTAATATTGGATGCAGTTGAACGTTGATTTGCATTGATTCAGTACAACGCAGATTTTAACTGGCCGCTATACTGTTTGTAAAATCAACAAGCTCATCCAGTTTTTCCAGCGCCTTGTTATTTTTCATTGTTTCCAGCGCCAGTTCAACTCCCTCTCTGACTGTCCTGACTTTGCCGGAAACATAAAGCGCGGACCCGGCATTCAGTGCTGTAATATTTTGCTGTGGGCCGTTGTCCCCGCTAAAGATGCGCCGAATGACTTTTGCGTTTTCTTTTGCGTCATTTCCTTTAATGGATGTTGTGGATGTTGCTTTCAATCCAAAATCCCGGGGATTCAGTTCGTATTCTTTAATTTCGCCATCTTTTAATTCGCTGACAAGAGTATTTGATTGAAGCGAAATTTCATCCAGTCCGTCCCTGCTGTGAACAACCATCACATGTTCGCTGCCGGTCTTTTTCAGGACGTGACTCATTTTTTGCGCCGTTTCAAAATTAAACGCTCCGATGATTTGGCGTTTGGCCCGGGCCGGGTTTGACATGGGTCCTAAAATATTAAAAACTGTTCGAACGCCCATTTCTTTCCGCGGTGCGGCGACATACTTCATAGATGAATGGTAAACAGGCGCAAATAAAAATGCGATGCCTACCTGGTCGAGGCATTGTTCGGCTTGTTCCGGTGTCAGATCGATTTTTACGCCGAGTTCCTGCAAAACGTCCGCACTGCCGCACTTGCTGGAAACAGAACGGTTGCCGTGCTTGGCCACGGGTACTCCGGCGGCAGCGGCAACAAGTGCAGCGGCTGTGGAAATATTAAAAGTGCCTGATCTGTCTCCACCCGTGCCGCACGTATCGATGACGCCCTCCGGGGCTTTAATCTTCGTCGCTTTGTCGCGCATGGCGCGCACAAATCCGGCAATTTCATCAACAGTTTCGCCTTTCATTTTTAAACCCATTAAGAATCCGGCAATCTGCGCGTTGGTTAGTTCGCCATTCATAATAGCGTGCATCGCGTTGTTTGCTTCAGACTCTTCAAGGTTTATACCATGGCTGATTTTTTCCAATAGTTCTGTAATCATAATACACCTCCATCGCTTTTGTTAGAATAGAGCAATTTTTCCCGGTCTTCGTCCACCTTTTTCTTCCAGGAAATTTTCAATAATTCTCATCCCTTCACCGGTTAGAATGGATTCGGGATGAAACTGAACGCCTTCCACCGGGTAATTTTTATGGCGGATTCCCATGATGGTGCCATCGTCCGTGGTTGCCGAAATTTCCAGGCAGTCGGGCAACGACCTTTTTTCCACAACAAGTGAATGGTACCTTCCTGCCGGGAAAGGATTCTGAACATCGCCGAACAATCCTTTACCGTCATGATGTACCGTGCTGCTTTTTCCATGCATCAAAGTATCTGCCGGAACGACTTTGCCGTTCATGGCTTCGGCAATGCACTGATGCCCGAGACAGACACCGAGAATAGGAATTTTTTTGAAGAAATTTTTAATGATGTCCAGCGATTTCCCGGCTTCCATTGGGTAGCCGGGACCTGGCGAAATAACAATTTGATCGGGATTTATGCGTGCAATCTCTTCCAAATCAATCTCATCATTTCTTCTGACGAGAACTTTTTTGCCAAGAGAACCGATATACTGTACAAGGTTATACGTAAATGAATCATAATTATCGATTACCAAAACCATTACAAGCCTCCTTCCGCATAGATAACGGCTTTCATCAAACCTTTTGCTTTGCTTAGTGTTTCCTGGTATTCTTTTTCCGGATCGGAATCAGCGACAATGCCTGCACCCGCTTGAAGGTATGCCGTTTTCCCCATCATATAAATTGTTCTGATCGCGATGCATACATCCATATCTCCGTCAAAGCCAAAGTATCCGACGGCTCCGGCATATATGCCGCGTCGTGTCGGTTCAAGTTCGTCAATAATTTCCATTGCCCGAACCTTGGGCGCACCGGAAACGGTTCCTGCAGGAAACCCGGCAATGAAAACATCGACGGAATCCATTCCTTTTTTCAATTTTCCGGTGACGGTTGAGACAATATGAATGACGTGCGAGTATTTTTCAATTTCCATGAGTTTTTCAACTTTAACCGTACCATACTCCGCAATTCGCCCGACGTCGTTTCGTCCCAAATCAACGAGCATGGTATGTTCGGCAATTTCCTTGGGATCTGCCAAAAGTTCTTTGCTCAGATATTCATCTTCAGCTTCGTCCGTACCACGCTTCCGGGTTCCCGCAATGGGTTTGACCAAGACCCGGCCATTGGACAATCTGATCAGCGTCTCCGGCGAAGAACCCAGGATATTCAATCCGTCCATTTGCAGAAAAAACATATAGGGAGAAGGATTAATAACGCGTAGCGCGCGATAAATATCAAATGGGTTCGACTGTGTTTCTATCAACAACCGCTGCGATAAAACAACCTGAAAGATGTCTCCTCTTTTAATATATTTTTTTGCCCTCAAAACCATTTCTTTAAATTCGTGATCCTGAAGATTACTTTTGAAAGCATTCGAATGAAAAGATGTGATTTCATTATTTTCTTTTCTGTTCGCATTAATTTTTTTGATAATTTTTTCTAATGTTTCAATTGCCGCCTGGTATTCTTGTTCAATTTTATTACCGGGAGAAACAAATGTGATGATTTCGATTTTATGCAAAAGATTATCGAACACGATGATCGTCTCGGGAATGAAAAGATGCATATCCGCAAGTCCGGTATCGTCGTTTGTGGAATCCGGCAGTTTTTCGATATAGCGAATGGCGTCATATCCCAGAAAACCAAAAAGTCCGCCATTAATAAAAGGAACCTCGCTCATTTTCGGATGCCGGTATTTTTGAATAATTTCTTTTAAAACTTTTAATGGTTCCGACCTGTAAGATTTTGTGTCTTCCCGCGGTCCTTCCGTAAGTTCGATCAGGCCGTTTTTCACTTTAATAATGAGAAACGGCGAATAGCCGATAATTGAGAACCTTCCTTGCGTTTTCCCGCCTTCAACAGATTCGAGCAAGAATCTGTAGCGACCCTCTGTACATTTTAAGAATGTCGATACGGGCGTCTCCAGATCAACGAGAATTTCAACGGACACGGGGAGGAGAGGGAACTTTTTGTACTGGTTTTTGAAATCTTGAAATGAACTGAATTTCATAAAGCCGTCCTTGCTTTTTAAAGGGCATAAAAAAAGGCGCTGCAAAAATGGTGTTTTCACAGCGCCTTAAAAAAAACGCCGTGAATGCGATGCACTCACGGCGATGTAAAATTGTCAACTAGAGAATTATTTTCATCGGTAGTGCACCTTTATTGCGGTCCACCACCACCAAAAATTGTTTAAAGTATTTTGAGAATTTGTATTCACTTCATTTACTGCTTTTTTGATTGGTTGCTTTTTACAAAATAGTAGTTTAATTGTTATTCCAAAATATAATAATCTTGACGACTTTTGCAACACTTATTTTTGTTTTATATCGAACCCAGAGGGTAAGAATGGCAATGCTCACAAGATTAATGATAAAAATTTCACTCGTAACTCAGTTGTTACATGTCCGGCTTTTTTTGTCTTGCTTTTCCTGAACAAATTTTATATAATCTATTAAACCAACCGAGCATCGTTTTTAAAACGGGGCATAAAATGAAGACAAAATAAAAAGGCACAGCACAGATATTTATCTGCGATGTGCCTTTTTTTGTTTTGCAACCTGGTGTTTATGGTTTGAATATTGTTATTGCTCCGGGGATTCCATTTTGGTGAAGTAGAGCCGGGGAGGCCTGTTCATGAAGCAAATTGCATCCGCAATCGTCCCCCGCCGCGAGGTTGAGAGGATAGGACTGGAGGATCGCATTGTTTATTAGCAAAAAGCGTATTGTGCAGGTTGATAATATGCCAAAATGACCATAAATTAGCTACCACTCACCAAAGCAAACAACCTGGAGAACTGCGTGAAATCCACCTAAAAACCATACATGTTCTCAACCCCATTTCAAAAAGGAGAGTTTTTCATGTCTAAGAAGATCTTACAACTCGTCGGTGACTTTGCGGAAGATTACGAAGTCATGGTGCCCTTCCAAGCATTGCAAATGGTTGGCCACACTGTTCACGCTGTTTGCCCTGACAAGAAAGCGGGCGAGACCATTCGCACTGCGATCCACGACTTTGAGGGCGATCAGACTTACAGCGAGAAGCCCGGGCACAACTTTACCTTGAACGCCACATTTGCTAACATCAAGCCTGAAGATTACGATGCACTGGTCATTTCGGGTGGCCGTGCGCCGGAGTACCTTCGCCTCAACAAGCGCGTGCTGGAAATCACGCGCCACTTCTTTGAAGCGAATAAGCCGGTGGCGGCTGTCTGCCATGGCGCACAAGTTCTCACAGCTGCGGGAGTGGTCAAGGGCCGCAAAGTCTCCGCCTATCCGGCAGTGGGCCCCGAAGTCGAAATCGCTGGAGGCGAATACGCCGACATTCCGATTGACGGTGCGGTGACAGACGGCAACCTGGTAACTGCCCCTGCCTGGCCTGCCCATCCAGCTTGGTTAGCGCAGTTCCTGAAAGTATTAGATACCTAGATTGTTGAACGATACCAAGGCCTATTGGGTTTCGCAGACCCGATAGGCCTTCACAATATCTTGGTATCGCGCCGTAAAGCAAGCCCTATTCCGCCCCGCTCCTATAAAAAAATATTTTTAAAAGACAGATTTGCTCGTGTTGTAAAGTTTATTTCTTTGTCTAAAATCTGTGAGAATAAAATAAATACGTTTTTTCCCTCCATCCCAAGTTGCACTTGGGACGGAGGGAAAATAGCCATTCGCCGGTTAGTCCTCATAAAATCAGAGATAAAATTTCGTTCCCAAGCTGTAATTTGAGAACGAGATTCTCCTGCAAAAAAATGAGACTTTAGGCTCCAACCATCAGGAACAACCGCTCGTATCACCACAGTTCATACATTTATAGCATGAACCGTTCCTCACCATAATGCTGCCACAGGATGGGCAGGGAGGAGCATCTGCCTGTCTGAGGAACACGGCATTTTCCTGCGCACTTGTTTCCAGTTGTTTGCTCAAATTGGCTTTTTCAAACTCGGTCATATCGGATGTGCCTACATTGTCCTGCGGCACCTCTTCTTCTTTGAGATACTTTTGACCAAGCCATCTGAAAATGTAATCGCTGATCGATTTGGCAATGCGAATATTCGGATTGTTCGTGAAACCGTATGGCTCGAATCGCGTGTGGCTGAATTTGTTCACATAAGTTTTCAGGGGAACACCTGATTGCAAACCGATTGATATGGAGGTAGCGAAACTATCCATCAGACCGGAGACCACGGATCCCTCTTTTGCCATGCGAACGAAAATTTCGCCGGGGCTACCGTCATCGTATTCTCCCACGGTGATGTAGCCTTCATGACCTGCGATTGAAAACTTGTGCGTAAGCGCGCGCCTTTCATCCGGCAATCTGCGGCGGTGCATTTTATTTTCGCTTTCTGCCGGGGTTCCATCTGATTCACCAGTGCTGAGCGGCTGAGTTCGTTTGGAGCCATCGCGATAAATGGCGATTGATTTCAAACCCAGTTTCCATGCCTGCATATAGACATTGGCAATATCTTCCGGCGTCGAATCATGCGGCATATTTACTGTTTTGGAAATCGCACCGGACAGGAAAGGCTGTACGGCTGCCATCATCTTA
>JAADGR010000428.1 GCA_013152225.1 Calditrichota bacterium | reverse complement strand
TCGATCCACTTGTCAATCGCTTGCTTCGCTTCTTTTAATGACACCCATTCGTTGATCCAAATACAGTCTTCTTTAAACGTTCGAAACCATCTCTCGGTATTCGCGTTGCCCTTGGGATTATTGTAGGACGTAAACGTCTGCTGGATTCCTAATAACCCTGCAATCATCATAAATTTCTTGCTTGTCGGTTGGAACCCATTGTCACTCATCAAAAACAGATCATGGTTCCGGCTGCCATCTGGAAACGCATTCATCACAGCCATTTCCAGAGCCTGTATCCACAGTTCTGTGCGGCAATGTCGGTCAGCCGAATGGCCTACCACCTTCCGCGAAAACCAATCCACGACACTAACAGCATAAACCCAGCCCACTTCCTCAATCAGAAACTTCGTCATATCAATCCCCCACCATTGGTTGAGACGCGTGGGTACCGGCTTCCGTCGAGCCTTGCCCCGAGAAGCGGGCTTCTTCTTCGCCTTTAAAACCAACTCCTCCTCACGCATGATCCGTTGGACCCGCTTCCGATTCACAACCTGCCCCTCCCGACGGTTCAACCATACCGTCACCCGGCGTGTCCCGCCATTTGTAAAATAAACTCTGCGCGATCCCATAATCCCGACATATCTCACTGATCGATCGCTCCCCTCGAAGTGATTCCAGAATAATATTAAACTTCTGCTCCGCACTGAATCTCCCTTGGCTCATTGGACCCTCCTTTCTCGCTTTTTTGAAAGATACAAAATTTCAGCAAAGCTGTAAACTCAGATTCCCTACGGAAATCTGCACCCCTATCCTGCCAGACTCTCCACTTCCTGACTGTCTTGATTCCATTGGGCCCAATATCCACCACCTTCGGCTGAGTCTCCGCCTGGGGCGAGCAGGCAACCACTTATTGCAACTGGAATTTTCGCTACACCCTATTCGGCTGCAATTCTTGTATATTATATCGCCCATCATTTCACGCATTGATGAACACAATGAAACAACATAGGATATTACAAATACTTTTAAGGTTATTTAAGGCAGACGGTTTTAATTGAAGAATACATCCGAAGTTTAAATTTTATTATTATTCGCTCCGCAACGCCTCAATCGGATCGAGCAGAGAAGCGCGATGGGCGGGATAGACACCAAAGAATAATCCAACGAGAAGCGAAAAAGCGAATGCCAGGACGATGGAAGGGATGGAAAGGCTGGCTGACCAACTCGTGAACAAGCCAATAGTCAGAGAACCACTAACGCCCAAAATGATTCCTAAAAGCCCCCCGCCGATGCTCAGCATTAAGGATTCAAGCAAGAACTGCATGAGAATATCTTTTCTGCATGCACCGACTGCCATTCGCAAGCCTATTTCATTGGTGCGTTCGCGAATAACCATGAGCATAATTGCCAGAATACCAATACCACCAACCAGCAGCGAAATTGCTGCGATGCTGCCGATGAGCATGGTAAACGTGTTGGTCGCCTCTTCCTGAGTTTTCAGGATATCAGCCTGGTTTTGAATGGTGAAATCATCCGGTTTGTTATGACGGATGAGATGATGCCGTTCGCGTAGAAGTGCCCTAACTTCTGCAATTGCTGCATTGATCGACTGACTATCCTTTGCCTGAACATAGATCGTGTTCAGGTAAGTCAGGTTGAACACCCTTCGCAGAGCCGTGTTGATAGGAATAATGATTTGATCATCCTGATCCACTCCGTTAATATCAACACCTTTGGCTTGCATCACTCCGATAACAATAAAGGGAATTTTCCTGATGCGGATTGTTTCACCAATGGGGTCGTCGTTTCCAAAAAGGTTTTTTTTAACCGTTTGCCCCAAAACCGCCAGCCGCAGCGAAGCGCGATTTTCCTCATCGGTAAAGAAGTCACCTCTGGCCGTATGAAAATTGCGAATCATCTGAAAGTCCGGCGTCGTGCCGACAACCAGGGTTTTTGTGTTGAGATTGCCATATTTCACCTGGAGTTTCTTGCTTTGAACCGGCGCAGTTAAGCGAACGGACGGGCATTGCATCCTAATAGCTCTGACATCTCGCAAAGTCAGAGTGATGACATTGCCTATCTGCCGCTTTCTGCCGGCGAAGATGCGAACCTGTCCGGCATTCACCACAATCAGGTTGCTTCCCATGTTTTCAATTTTGCTCAGCACCTCTTTTTGCGCGCCCCGACCGATGGCGACCATAATGATAACCGCCGCAACGCCGATGATGATTCCCAAAAGCGCCAGAGCCGTTCGCATTTTATGGGCCAAAAGAGCCCGCCGGGAAATTTTGATGTTTCGGTATATTTTCACTTTTTCCCCTTTTGGGTCGCCTTCGGCTCAACTATCTGCTCGATAAAAACGCCCATTATAATAACAAAAATAATAGTTAGGCCAAGCCGCAGCGCCATAAATCTAACGCCCAGAAATTGGAGTTCCACCATTTCTTGTGGAATTTTAATACAGGCCCAAGCCGACAAAAAAATCACAATATTGGAAACCCGAGCCCCCTTGCTAATTAAAGCGGCAGACAGGGGAAAAGCAATGTAAAGGGGACCGGTAGGTAAGGCGCCAAACAATAAGGAAAGTCCAATCCCTTTGATTCCCGAGGTCTTGCCCAGTAATTTGACAACCATTTCATTGGGCACCCATACGGCAAAAAAGCCAATTAATAACATTACCGCTGGCAAAATTACGATCATTTCCATAAAAATCTGCCAGGAAGATTTTAGAACTGCTGTCTGGCGATCCGGGAAAATAAGCAGCAGAAGAATGGTAAAGGCAAGGCTTGCTACAAAAAAAAGCCACGATTTAATTATTTCTTTCCTTTGCTTCAGTTTTTGGCTTTGTTTCATAAAATTGCTCCGATGATCACCCCAATTAAAATTGCCAGCAAGATGCTAACTCCATTTCTTAGCAAAGCTATTTTCTTGCCCAATTCTTTTATCTCTAACGGGAGAGTAACAAAGCCGATCATGGTTAAGGTGGTAATAAAAATAGCAACCGTCGTAATGGAAGCCCCAGCTTTTAGGAATGATGCCGCTAAGGGAAAGGCAACGATCGAAGGGATATACAAAATTGCCCCCAGCAGGGCGGATACGAATATACCAACAATGCCCGACTGATCGCCCATAAATTTTGAGATTATCGCATGCGGCACGAATCCTAACAGAAGACCAACCAATACAACAATTAAAAGAAGGGTGGGAAGAATGTTAATAAACATTTTAACAGCAATCTTTACAGCTTGCTTTGTCTTCTGTTTATCTTTAACAAAAGAGAGAACAAGACATCCAATTGCAAATATATTGACAAAAACAGGGGTTAAATTCATGGGTATTGATTCCTCATATTTAAATTTAGTATTTTGCTCTGTAACAACTTTTTAATATTTACCGCAGCGCCTCAACAGGGTCCAACCGGGCAGCTTTACGCGCTGGCTGAACGCTAAAAACGATTCCCACGATAAATGAAAACCCGAAAGCCAGGGCCAAAGTTTCCCATGAAATTACGGCTGGTGTACTTGATATCATCTCCATTATTTTCACCCCAAATATCCCAACGATAAATCCTAAAATACCGCCTGTCAATGTTATGGCCAGCGATTCAAGAACAAACTGTAAGAGGATATCTTTACTGCGCGCGCCCACAGCTTTGCGAATACCGATTTCTTTTTTTCGCTCACTAACGGATATGAGCATAATGTTCATAATGACAATACCACCAACAACCAGAGAAATACCCGCTATCAACAACAGAAAAATGTGCAATGTATTGGATACACCTTTAATCATCTTAACAATTTGTGTGGAGGACCTCAATCTGAAATCATCCTCTTCATCGGAAGCAAGATGATGATTGCTCCGTAAAGTCCGGCTTATTTGTTGGGAAATACTTTTCAGGTGCGACGGGTCGTCCACAATCACTCGCATCATGGCAATGTATTTGGGCTGATTCATTAACCGCCGGGAAGCAGTGGAAAACGGAATGACAATCAAGTTGTCAAAATCGCCTCCTCCTGGACCGGCGCCCCGTTTCTGCAAGATACCCTGAATCTTGAATTTAACTTTACCGATTAATAATTCTTTGCCAATGGGATTACTGTTGGCAAAAAGTTCCTTTTTTACCGTTTCACCGATGACACAAACTTTTCTTAACAGTTCAACATCATCCGTCTGAATAAACTCGCCTCTACTGACCCCACGTCTCCAGGCTTCGGCCCAGTTCGGCATGGCACCCACCACGGTTGTTGTGGTAAATTGGTCCTGATATTTGATAGGCATACCCGGTTCCAGCTGAAAGGGAGCCACTATTTTCACTCCTTCAAGAGAAGAAATATCGTGGAGATCTTGTTGTGTGAGATTTGCCTCGGAAACCGACGATGGTCCCCGCATTTTACCGCCGCCGGAGTGAACCATAATCGCATTTGGACCAAAGTTATTGATGCGTACCATTATTTTCTTGTTAGCGCCCTGAGTAATGGATAAAATTACGCTCAACATTGCGATGCCGATGATAATGCCCAGCATCATCAGAAAGGAACGCATTTTATTTTTGCCCAATCCCTTAAATGCATTGGTTGTTAATCGAAATGTCTTCATGGTGTCACCTCCGTTTCCTCAGGAAAGTTTTGGAGTTCTTCCCGGGCATTCAATGGACTTTGCACCCTTTCATCCCCGGTTATCTTACCATCCCTAATGCGGATAATTCTATCGGCGTGTTCAGCAATCTCCGGTGAATGCGTAACCAGAATAACGGTCTTTCCTTCGGCATGAAGCCGTTGGAAAACGGAGATCACCTCAAGACCCGCGCGGCTGTCCAGATTGCCGGTGGGCTCATCTGCGAGAATAATTTCGGGATTATTAACCAGTGCCCGGGCAATGGCAACCCGCTGCTGCTGTCCACCGGAAAGTTCGGCCGGCTGGTAATGGATTCTGTCCGCCAGACCAACGATTTCTAACGCTTGCTGTGCCAACTTTGAAATGTCGGAACGATCGGAATAGAGTAGCGGAAGCTCTACATTCTCCAGTGCATCTGTGCGAGGAAGCAAGTGGAATTGCTGAAACACAAAACCGATCTTCCGGTTCCTTATTTTCGCCAGATCATCGTCACTCAAATGATTGACATTTTCCCCATCAAGGAAATACTCACCGCTGGTGGGTCTGGCAAGACAGCCAAGAATGTTCATCAAAGTTGACTTGCCGGAACCGGAAGCGCCCATGATCGCTGTAAATTCCCCCTTCTCAATATCAACGGAAACATCTTGCAATGCCTTAACGGTTATGCTGCCGTTCTTGCTGTAAGTTTTGGTAATGTCCTTAGCCTGAATAATAAAGTTCATTTCTATTTCCCTTCTATTCACGAGTTCAATCTAAAAACTACGAACTACACAAATTACGCTATCTAATTTCAATAAAATCAATTCATGAAATTTCTGAAATTAGCGGACAAAGGCTTTTTGGAGCAGACCTCTTTATTGTTGTATTTCTATTTTTTCGCCTTCCTTTAAGCCGCCGGTCACTTCATAATAACCATCACTTTCCCAACCCACGGTGATCTTTCTTTTTTGAAGTTTGCCTCCCTTCAAAATAGTTACAAATTTTTCGCCCCCTTCATTTCGAACAGCCTTCCTGGGAATAGCAAGAACATTTTTTCGTGTCTTCAATAAAATCTTTACTGTCGTCGTCATTTCCGGCCGCAAAGTTTTTCCCTTAAAATTTGTAATTTTGATGGTAGTGACGTAATTTACCACATTGTCCTGAATTACCGCTTTGGGATAAATGGCGGTCACGACGCCTTCAAAATCCGTTGCCGGATAGGTATCCACTGTAAATGTGGCGTGCTGTCCCACCTGGACCCGGCCGATGTCGGTCTCATCCACATAAGCCCACACCTCCAGTTTTTTCAGGTTGATAATGGTAACAAAAGTCGGCGCGGAAAACCGGGCCGTTACCGTTTCGCCTTCCTGTGTAGCAACGGATGCAATGACCCCGGAAATAGGTGCAATTATTTTGGTATAACCCAGTTGAATACCTGCATAAGCAAGATTGGCCTCCGCCTGTTTTAATTTCGCTTTATTGATTTCAAAGGATTTTTCTGCCAGATCCAGTTGATTTTGGGAAATAAAATTTTGCTTCAACAAAGAGCGCTGCCGCTTCAAATCCAGTTTGGCATATTCATAATTGGCGCGGGCATTTTCCAGGGCCGCTTTGGCCTGATTATATTCAGCCTGTAGTTCGGCCGGATCCAGTTCTGCCAAAACTTGCCCCTTTTCTACCATGTCTCCGATATTAACGTAAAGGTGCTGCACCGTTCCCGAAGCCCGAGAACCCACCCGCACTTCCGCACCGACCATGGGCTTGATAATACCGGTAGCCAATACGCTGGAACTTATATCACGTCTTGTGACTGTTGCCGTTTGTATCGAGCCGCCGTTCTTTTGTGTATCGCCGGAGTTGCCGCAACCCAGTACTATGCTTGTTAAGACAATCGCAGATATAAAAGCCATCAAACTTCTCTTCATTTTAAAATCTCCTCAAAATATTTCCCGCTTACCGCTCGCCGCAAGACCATCTGTGCAATTTTAAAATCGGCGAGGGCTTTAATGTATTTCTGTTCTGCGGTGACAAATGTTGTCTCGGCATCCAGAACGTCGAGCATGGAACCGACGCCTTCTTTGTATTCGCCTTCCGAAATGTCTAAACTTTCCCGGGCGTCCTTCAAAAACACCTGCGTATTTACAATGCGTTCTTTTACTTCTTCGAGTGCCAAAAATGCGTTCCAGACCTCCAGACTTATCTGTTGCCGAAGGGCCGCTGTTTGGCGTTCCAGAGCCAATAACCCCAATTTTTCCTGTGCCACTCGCGCCGGGCGGGAAAATCCACTAAAGAGCGGCAAACTAATGCTCAATCCAATATAGTTCGACCGATACAGTTGAGAAACTTTTGCCCCATTAAAATTATAATTGGCGTCCAGAGAGACGCCGGGATAATAATCCGCCTTTGCCATGCGGATAAACGACCGTTGCGCTTGCAATTGATCCCTTAATTTTTTCAATTCCGGCCGTTTCTTATAAGCCTCTTCTACCAATGTTTGAAATTTACTTTGATTTTTTCCGGCTTCATTCGCTGCGGCTTTAGCCAAGTCATCAACAATTCTAATTGGCGAACTTACATTCCGTCCCAGTAAGAAATTCAACTGTCCGCGAGCCATGGAAACAGCATTGCGTGCGTGTATCAAAGCAAGTTTGGCATTGGATTGTTCCGTTTTGGCCTTCAGAATATCCGAACGGGAAGCAAGACCTATCTTAAATCGAGCATTGGCAAAATCCAAATGGCTTTTGGCCCGCTGCAAAGATTTTTCAGCAACGCGGGTAAATTGTTCCTCCTGTAAGAGTCGATAATAAGCTTCAACGACAGAAAGAATTAAATCGTGCTGATTGCCTTTGTATTCGGATTTGCCAGCCTCGTAATTTTCACGAGCCGCATGAACCGATGCTAATGTCTTTCCGCCTTGAAAAATATTATAACGCAGGGCAAGACCGCTATTATAGCTATCTCCTGTTTTGCCGGCGGTGAAACCAGGCTGCGCTGTAAGACGACCCGCATCCGCATTAAAATTAAGCGACGGATAAAACCCGGCACGTGCTTCAGGGATCTTCTTTTGGAGCTTTGCAACACCAATTTGGGAAACAAGAATTTGCGGATTATTTTTCAGAGCAATCTGAATACATTCCTGCAAATTAAGCCTTTTTATTCCCGATTGCTGAGAGATGGCTATTTGGGGAGAAATAAGAACAACGCCCAAAATAGCAAATACTATTATCTTATTTATTAACACCTTCTTCATTCTCCTTCCCGGCATAATCTAATCTCTCAAAAGGACTATCTGCTATTCATGATTTATTTTTTTGGACTATCTTTTTGTCGGATACAAGCTGGGCCTGACAATTGATTTTTTCCCATAAAATGCTGCAAAACGATGTCGAAAAATTTTTCCCGTTGCTGCTTTGTCAATATTTTCTTAATCGAGAAAAAATGGTGAATAACTAAAAATTGTGATTCAGTTTGCATCGCGCCGATATCTCTCACAAGCTGGTTAATTACCAGTGTGTCAGGATTATCTTTCTTTATTTCAGCCGCCAACAATCTGTTTTTTTGATTAAAGCTTGCTGAAAGCGAATCCAATTTGCTGTGAAAAGCAATTCGCAACTTTTGAAACTTTTCTATCTGACTGGGCGTGAGTTTAACCTCCCGCTTTACCTGCTCAAATACCTTTTGTCCTCTTACACCGGTGAGCAAAGATATTTTTGCTCGCTGATATAAAATCACGCCCAAAGACGAGAGGTTTATTAGGGTGATAATGAGAATAAAGTAGATAAATGCTTTCTTTTTCATGATAGCCTCTTATTCATTTTCAAAATCCATAAATACAGCCAATTCCCCTGCCAAAGAGCTGGAAGGCAAAATTCGAAAATTCTCCAGACCAAACTCATCTTGTGATTGAACAGATATTATGGTGATCTGTTGGCTGGATAATTGGGCCCTGCTCATACGGTGACCTATCTTAATTCCTATGAAAACTCCAATGATGATGACCGCTGCCGTCAAAGCAGGTTTCGCCATTTGTCGGATAAATTTCGTTACTTTATGTATGGATTGTCCCGTCTGCCTTTTTTCTTCCAACTGCGCAGAAATTTTATTCCACAGAAACGGAGAAGGCTGCATCTGCCTTTTTGATTGCGGCAAGTTCCAGACACCGGAGAGCAATTGGATATCCTTGCGGCACTGCGCGCATTGTTCGAGATGAAGTTGAATCTCGGCTATTTCATCCGGTGGTAACTCATTATCAATATAGCTCAGCAATTTTTTTCGAATTTCTTTGTGTTCCATTGTTCTTACCTCTCTTTAAACATAAGACACATCAATGGCAAATAACTTGCATTCTAAATCCAATTATTTTAGCAACGCTATTAATCTTTCAGTTAGATTGCCTTTTGCATGATGCAGCAGCGATTCCACAGCGGACAGCGACGTCTCCATTACCGCCGCGATTTCTTTGTAAGAAAGTCCTTCGTACCGTTGCAAAATAACCGCCGTGCGCTGCCGTGGTGGAAGAGAATGAATAGCCTGCTGAACAAGAGTTTCTGATTCGTTTTTCTCCAATTCCAAATCAGGTCTGGATTGCGAATCTTCAAAGACAGAACTTCCTTCATTCCTCACCAAAAAATCCAGAGAAAGCCATGCCATTATTTTTTTTCTGCGAACATGGTTTAAACTGGTATTGATCGCAATTTGGTAAAGCCATGTGGAAAGTTTAGCATTGCCACGGAATTGATGAACAGAGCGAATAGCTTTTACGAAGACATCCTGAGTGGCGTCCTCAGCATCCTGTTTATTGTTCAGCATTCGATAGCAGACATTGTAGATCATATCTTTGTAAACTTCATAAAAAGTTCTGAATGCCGTGCTATCATCCCCTTTCATTTTCTCTATCAACTCCGATTCTTCCATTGAAATATCCCTGGCAGGTTTTATATTTATTCATGCCGAATCTCAACTTACAATTAATTTGACACCTTGAATGGCAAAAACTTGCACAACTGAGTTTGGTGCGCATCCAATAAATGATTCTGTAGATATAATACCGTTCAATCCTACGAAGGTTTTGAAATAAATGGATATAACTTTTATAAGATTAATTTAAATCAGGCGGGATACTTTTTCAGGAAAACATTTACTGCCGGCGGTGGATTTGCATACGCTCTTCAAATTGAGCTCTTGGGAATACGGACAGGAACAAATGCCGCGGCAGCAATTTTTTCAGGCTTCGTACCGGCTTTTTTGGCCACTACTTCGGAAGGCAGTTCCAGCCGCTCCCGCGCCCATCGGAGAATGTGTGGATTAATTCTAATTTGATCCATCGAGAGTTCTTTCCAAAAACAAATAACATGTATTGCACTAGCCGTCTACATAAATTTAACCATTTCTAACGCTATTTCCAACGATTCTTTTCCCAATTCTACTTCCAGCTTGAATAACTTTGTGTACCGTCTTCTCTTCTCTGACCTGTGGACACCTCCTTCTTTTTGTCTTTACAAGCTAAGAAAATCTTAACCGGGTGTCCACTAAAAAATAGCAAGTTCACATTCGTCTTTGGTAAATGGAAGGGTATCAAGTACGCCCGCGCTTACAT
>JAADGR010000289.1 GCA_013152225.1 Calditrichota bacterium | reverse complement strand
CGCAGCCCTTTACGTTCCTGCGCTGAAATCTGGTTCGCCAATTTATCCGGAGAAATTCCTGTCAATTCAAGACAGACCGGGATCATTTTCTGCGGCAATAAGAGTTTCAGAAGGGAGTACATTTTCATTTTGCCATGCTCGTTTAAATCGCGCAAAATACGAGCATCGAGTTTTTCATCATTTAATGCGGGTTTCAGATCAATTGAGATTTCAATCCTTTGAGATTCTTTTAAAGCTGCAGTAACTTGTTTACTCATGGAGAGAATGACAGGTCCTGAAAGACCAAAATGAGTGAAAAGCATTTCGCCAAACAATTCATCATGCTTCTTGTCGTTAATCCACAGGCTTACTTTTATATTTTTTTTTTAAGACTCAGCCCCTGGAGTTTTCCGGCAGTCTCTCCGGCAGTTTCCAGCGGAACCAGGGCCGGCAGGACGGGAACGATCGTGTGTCCCACAGATTGGGCAAGCCAATAGCCGTCGCCTGTCGAACCGGTTGCCGGATATGACTTTCCGCCGGTTGCAATGAGAACGGCCTTTGCATAAATCGCAATAGTGCCTGATTTGCCATTTTTATTGCTGATTCGCACGCCTTGTATTTTTTCTTTCCCTGCAAGCAGGCCCACTACTTTTGTATTCAACATAATTTTTGCACCATTTCGTTTTACCCATTTTTCCAAAGCATCCACGACTTCTTTTGCCCGATTGCTGAGAGGAAAAACACGGCCACCCCGTTCGATGCCCGTTTTAACGCCAATGGATTCAAAAAAAGTCACGAGTTTGTCTGAGAAAAAATGTGTAAACGCCTGTCGCAAAAATCGGCCGTTGCTTCCAAAGTGATCCATGAACTCTGACAGGAGGGCAGTGTTGGTGAGGTTGCATCGGCCCTTGCCGGTGATGCGAAGCTTGATAGCCGGGCGTGGCATTTTTTCCACAACGAGGACCTTTACGTCATTGCTTGCAGCAATTCCTGCGGCCATCAATCCTGCTGCACCAGCGCCGACGACAATCAAATCGTAATTTTTTTTAATGTCTTTTTGCAAATGAAAATATTATCCTGACTTTTTACCATTATAATATAGATGTGTCGAGCATCCTGTGTGGTAAAATAATTTGAGAAACACAATTCGACATTTGCCAGAATCCAATATCCGGTATCCGATATCTATCAATATTTCTAAGGAGGAATCCAATCCATCACTCGCATCGGAGATTACCGTGCCTTGACCTTCCGAATCGCCTCAATTCTCTGCAGAACAGGAGGGTGGGAATAATTCAGAAAAACGTAAAACGGATGCGGTGTTAAATTCGTCAGGTTGTGCACGGAAAGGTTTTTCAGCGCTGTCACCATGGCTTCCGGATCATCTGTTGTTTCGGCTGCAAAACAATCCGCTTCAAATTCGTTATGCCGCGAAAGGATGTTCATAAAAACAGCAAGGAGTGTTTCAATAGGAGAGTAAAGCATGCTGAAAAAAAGCAGACCCGCATAAACAGAAGTATGCTCCATGTAAAATGCATCAAAAAGTCCCTTGTGCGTTAGAAAAATGGAGAGAAGAAAAAATACAACGCCAGTGTGCAGGATGCTGATGATCATACCGATAAGAATGTGCTTCTTTTTATAATGCCCTATTTCGTGTGCCAGGATGGCCACCATTTCCGGGATGGAGTGTTTTTCGATCAGCGTATCATAAAGTGCAATGCGTTTGTTTTTGCCGAATCCGGTAAAAAAAGCATTGGACTTGCTCGATCTCTTGGAGCCGTCGATGACGAAAACACCGGCCAGGGGATATTTCACCTTTTTGGCATAACTGATAATGCTGTTCTTAAGGTCGCCATCTTCCAGCGGAGTGAACTTGTTGAAAAGCGGCATGATCCAGGTCGGGGCGATGAACTGGATAATTAATGTGAAAACAGTTGTGGCCACCCATGCGTAAAGCCAGGCAAATGAACCTGAGTATTGAAAAAAGGCCAGTAAACCGGCGAGAAGCGGTACTCCGAGCAAAACAGATAACATCAGCATTTTAAGCAAATCGAGGATAAAAGTTTTAACAGTTGTTTTGTTAAAGCCAAATCGTTCCTCGATGACAAAGGTGCTGTAAATGCTAAAGGGCAGACTGATCAAAGAATTGAGGAACACCAGGATACCAATGTAAATCAGGCCGGTCCAGATAGGTGAGAGCTGCCAGGAGCGCACGAGGATGTCCAGATAATTAAAGCCGCCGAGAAACCAAAAAGAAAGCGTTAAAACCAGACTGACGCCGGAACTGATGAACCCAAAGCGCGTGTTAACGCGCTCGTATTCCTGGGATTTAGCGTATTTTTCTTCATCATAAACACCTTTAAATTCTTCCGGCAGCTCTTTTTTCAGGTGCGAAAGATTGAGAATTTCCGCAAATACGGAGAGTAAGAATTCAATAATAAGGGTGGATAAAATAATTATTGCATAGATGTTCATGTAAAACCTTTTGCGGAATGTGGATTTATTCAAGAGAAATGCGTCATGTCGTCCAAAGGATTGTTATTTTAAAAGATCGCTTCGTCGCTTCGCTCCTCGCGATGACATGCTTTTCTAGTTTATGAATTTGTCATTCAATTTTGCCAAATTCATTTTTCAGGCATTAAAATAAGCAAACACCCGGAGTCCCGCTTCGCGAGACATCGGGGGTTTTCGACAGCCTTACCAGATTATTGCCCGCTCATTTTTTGGTCGGTACAACGGATCGCCCGGCTTGACATTGAATGCTTTATAAAACTCGGGCATGTTTGAAACCGGTCCGTCCGTTCGGAAACGACCCGGTGAATGCACGTCTTCCTTCAGTCTTCGCATCTGTGCTTTGGGGCGAATGTTCTGGCGCCAGACCTGGGCGAACGCCAGGAAGAAACGCTGTTCGGGTGTAAATCCATCGATCTTTTCAGGACGGGGTTTTCCTTTAAGGGATTTTTCAAGAGCCTGATAAGAAATATTTAGCCCGCCCAGGTCAGCGATGTTTTCCCCAAGCGTCAGTTTCCCGTTCACATGTAAAGAGTCGAGAACGACATAGTTATTAAATTGCTTGGCAAGTACCTGCGCGCGCGCATTGAACCTTTTTTCATCCTCTTTTGTCCACCAATCGCGAAGATTTCCTTTTGTGTCAAAGTTCCGTCCCTGGTCATCAAATCCGTGTGTCATTTCGTGTCCGATGACGACGCCGATGGCACCATAATTTACAGCATCGTCTGCCGCATTGTTGAAAAATGGTGGCTGCAAAATCGCAGCAGGAAAGACGATTTCGTTCATGGTTGGATTATAATAGGCGTTAACCGTTTGCGGGTTCATGTGCCACTCGGTGCGATCAACCGGCTTGCCTATTTTGTTCATTTCGCGGCGAAAATTAAATTGATTTGCACGC
Organism: Calditrichota bacterium; assembly: GCA_013152225.1. GTDB lineage: Bacteria > Zhuqueibacterota > Zhuqueibacteria > Residuimicrobiales > Krinioviventaceae > Hydrothermomicrobium. The sequence goes on along the minus strand of JAADGR010000289.1, from coordinate 13,629 downwards.
ACAACGTTGGCAATATACGAGTCGCGCTTTATTTCCAACTTGGAATAATCAATCCATTTATCCGGGTAGCCGATTTTTACATTCATTGCATCAAGCTTTTTCAGAGCTTGTTTTTTTGTTGATTCGGACATCCATTGCAGTTTTTGGATTCTGGAGCGGAGAACGGATTTTAAATTCATCACCAGATTGAGCATACGTTCTTTCGCCTCAGGTGGAAAATATTTCTTGACATAAAGTTGGCCGACAGCTTCACCAAGCGCTCCATTTGTTGCACTTAGCACTCTTTTCCAGCGCGGCTTCATCACCTTTTGTCCTGAAAGAAAAGCACCATAAAATGCAAAATCTTCTTTGACAAAGTCTGTACTAAGGTAATTTGCGCTTCGATTAATCAAATTCCAGCGCAAGTAGGTTTTCCAATCATCCACACCTACAGTCTTTATCATTTTGCTGATTTCTTTGAAAAAATGCGGCTGGCCAACATTTATGTCTCCCACGTTTTCCAGACCGATGTTTTTAAAATAACTCGCCCAGTCGATATTGTGGGATAATCGCTGCAACTTTTTTAAACTCATTTTGTTATAAGTTTTATGGGGATCGCGTCGTTCCAGTCTGGTCATCGAAGCCTTTGCCAGTTGGGTCTCAATGTTCATGACCGTTTTCGATTCGGCCCCGGCTTTGGCTGCATCATCGCCGAGCAGCTTGAACATTCTTGCGATATGTTTCACGTATTCTTTGCGAATCTCTTTGGAGCGGTTATCATCGCCGGTGTAATAATCCCTGTCCGGCAAGCCAATCCCGCCCTGGTAGAGTTGCGCAATCACGGTTTCCGTGTTCTTTTCATCCTGGCCGGAACCCACGTCGAAAAGCGGGGACGGGCCTACAAGTTGCAAGTGCGCAATTTCATTTTGTACATCCTTTGTGCTTTTGATGGCAGCAATGCGCTGAAATTCGCTTTTAAGGGCCGAAATACCATCCTGTTCAATCTTGGTCGTGTCCATGCCGGTGGCGTAGAAATCGCCGATTTTTTGTTCAATGCTGCCTTGTTGGGCTTTGTTTTTGGCTGCCGCTTTGAGTAAAGACTTGAGCTCTTTGTAGTTTTGTTCAATTAATTGCTCGAATGCACCATAGCGGCTGTACTCATCAGGGATCGGATGACTTTTGATCCAATTGCCATTGGCATACTGGTAGAAATCCGTTCCCGGACTCACGGTCAGGTCCATGTTCTTTGGGTCGAGAGGAGGGACCGGCTGCGGCTTTTTTGAACATCCGGCAACCAGAAGGAAAAGAATAGCCAGGCTGTTTACAACCTTTAGGAATTTCATTTCAAATCTCCTTGCTGAGGTGTTTGATTCTAATTTCAGAGACTAAAAATATAAGAAATACACTTGCTATTTCAAAAGATTTATTTTATTTTCGCACTGTAAACAGATCATTAATAAAATAAAAGAGAGGTGGTGCATGATTACTATCAAGCCTTTTCGAGGCCTGAGGCCAAAAGAGGACCTGGCCGAAAAAGTTGCCTCCCCGCCGTACGATGTTCTTTCCTCCGATGAAGCCAGACAAATGGCGCAAATAAACCCCATTTCATTTCTTCATGTAAATAAACCGGAAATTGACCTGCCGGAAGATACCGACCCTTATTCTGAAATCGTATACCAAAAAGGGCGGGAAAATCTTTATCGGTTTATCAATGAAGGTACCCTTGTGCAGGATGAAAAGGAATCACTCTACATCTATCGATTGACTTGGAAAGGGCATGTGCAGACGGGATATTTTTGTCTCTCTGCTGTAGATGATTACGATGCCGGCCGGATCAAAAAGCATGAATTAACCCGTGCGGACAAGGAAATGGACAGGACAAAACTCATTGATGTGATGAACGCGCAGGTCGGACCGGTTTTTTTGCTTTATCAAGCCAATCAGGCTCTGGACAGTCATCTTGAAAAAGCTTCTGCCGAAAAACCCAATGTGGATTTCATCGCAGAAGACAATGTGCGCCATCAACTTTGGGTTGTACAGGATGAAAAGGAAATCAAGGAAATCGTCGAGGGCTTTAAAAGTTTGGATGCAACTTTTATAGCTGATGGGCATCATCGTTCGGCCTCGGCCAGTAATGTTTGCAAACAGCGGCGACAAAAGCATCCCGATTATACGGGAGATGAGTCATTCAATTATTTTTTGTCGGTTATTTTTCCGCACAATCAACTCAAAATTCTACCCTATAATCGAGTTGTAACTGATCTCAACGGATTAAGTACGAAAGAATTCTTTGATAAAATCAAAGAAAAGTTCAATGTTCAATTTTTTGACGATTCTGTCGAGATTTCTGCTGAAAAGAATTTTGGAATGTTCATCGATGGGCGCTGGTTCAAACTAACGGCAAAAGACGGAACATTTAACAGCAAAGACATTCTCGATAGCCTGGATGTGAATATCCTGATGAAGAACGTGCTCGAACCCATTTTGGGTATTCACGATCCACGCACAGATAAACGTATCGATTTCATCGGCGGAATACGGGGAAATGAAGAGTTGGAACGGCTGGTCAATTCGGGAAAATTCAAAGTTGCTTTTTCTCTTTTTCCAACATCAGTGCAGACGCTGATACAAGTTGCCGATAATAATCTCATTATGCCGCCAAAGTCAACGTGGTTTGAGCCCAAATTGCGCAGCGGCATGGTGAGTTATTTATTGTAATTGAATGTGAACAAAAAAACGAGGGACTAGTATGAAAATCCTAATTTCGGATGCTTTCGATCCATCATTGGTGGGTCGTTTGCAAAAGTATGGTGAAGTAACGGATGATAAATCCCAGGTGAGCACTGCCGATGTCGTGCTCATCCGCAGCAAAACCAAATGTACCAAAGAATATATCGACGCTGCGCCGAACCTGAAGCTGATCATCCGTGGCGGTGTCGGCCTGGATAATATTGATCTGGATTATGCGGCCTCGAAAAAGATTAAAGTCCATAATACACCGACTGCTTCCAGTGTCGCGGTGGCTGAATTGGCGTTCGCTCTCATGCTTGCTCTTCCGAACAATGTTGTCAAAGCCCATAATTCAATGGTGGAGGGAAAATGGCTAAAAAAAGAACTTCAACGGACAGAACTTTTTCAAAAAACGCTCGGCATTGTTGGTTGCGGGCGCATTGGTACGTTGGTGGCCAAGCGCGCAAAAGGATTTGACATGACTGTTTACGGCTGTGACAAAGCCGAAATCCATTCTGAATACATCAGCGTTAAAATAGTAATCCAGGAACTTATTGGCAAGTGCGATTATCTTTCACTGCACTTGCCATTGACGAAAGATACCGAAGGAATAATAAACAAAAATCTTATCGCTAAAATGAAAGACGGAATTTATATCGTCAATACCGGGAGAGGAAAGACTGTTGTTGAGGAAGATATTGTGGACGGATTGCGGTCAGGGAAAATTGCCGGGTACGCAACGGATGTTTACTATTCCGATCCGCCGGAAAATTCCCCGCTGCTCAATGCGCCCAATGTTTTGCTAACTCCCCACATTGGCGCTTCGACAAAAGAAAATCTTCTCCGCATCGGAGATGTCATTGTGGAACTTGTTGATGATTTTGTGAACGGAAAATTATAAAAAAGGAGACAAAAAATGGCACGTATTTTTAACTTTAATGCCGGTCCAAGCACCTTGCCGCTATCTGCATTAGAAAAATGTCAGGCGGAACTTTTGGACTATCAGGGATGCGGCATGTCGGTTATGGAAATTTCGCACCGATCCGGAGAATACGATGGGATTCACGAGGGTGCAAAAGCGCTGTTTCGTGAACTCTTTGGAATTCCCGACAACTACAAAATTCTTTTTCTTGGCGGTGGAGCGAGCACGCAATTCGCCATGACGGCGATGAATTTCATTCCAAAAGGCGGTTCCGCGGACTATATCATTACCGGGGCATGGTCGAAAAAGGCGCTAAAGGAGGCGACAATTATTGCGGACGCCAAAGTGGCTGCTTCTTCCGAAGATAAAAATTTCTCCTACATTCCCGGCCAGCATTCGCTTCAATTAGACCCGAATGCAGCTTTTGTTCATATCACAAGCAATAATACTATTTCCGGTACCCAATGGCAAACGTTCCCGGATGTAAACGGCAAGCCACTCATTGCCGACATGTCCTCGGACATCTTGTCGAAAAAAGTTGATGTATCAAAATTCGCATTGCTTTATGCCGGGGCGCAAAAAAATTTGGGACCGGCGGGCGTGACGGTAGTCATTCTTCGCGACGATTTTGCTGCCACTGCTAACAAAGGTCTGCCGACAATGTTGAGCTACGGAACACATATCAGCAAAGATTCGCTCTTTAATACGCCACCGGTTTTTCCGATTTATATGATGAAACTCGTCCTCGAATGGGTGAAAGAACAAGGCGGACTGGATGCGATTGAAACGACCAATAAACAAAAGGCTGATCTTTTGTACGACACAATTGACGAGAGCGATGGATTCTATCGCGGCACAGTTGAAAAAGACTCTCGTTCCTGGATGAATGTAACCCTGCGTTTGCCCGCCGAAGACCTGGAAAAGGAATTTATCGAAAAGGCAAAAGATCAAGGATTGGGCGGCTTGAAAGGACACCGCTCCGTAGGCGGTATTCGCGTTTCCATGTACAATGCCATGCCTTTGCAGGGAATTGAAAAGCTTGTGGATTTTATGAAATCGTTTAAAGCAGCGCATTGATAATTCAGTCGTGCCACGCATAGTTTGGTGCGTGGCACGACTGAATAGAGAGCAAAACTCAGCTATGTGGTTATTCCCTCACTTCATTTGTTCTATAGCCTAAAAAATGCTTGCTTAGAAGCTGTTATTCTATTATCTTAAAATCATTTGCTTTCGTTTGCAAAATGATTAACATGTCTGTACTACTACTATAATCACACAATCATTTGATTTACCTTGAATTGTACTCATGGGCTCAGAAGCACATAAATCCATAAAAGTCAATCTCAACTTTGGAGAGTTGAAAGCCGAAGTCCCTGATTTGGCAAGCAAGACTGCACAGGAACAGCAAACTTTTCTAAAAAGTTATCTTGCCGAGAAATATCAGGGAAAAGGAGAAATGTTTGATGTTACGTTTAACGAAAACCACGTACAGATTGTCTGGGGTACTCCTAAAAATTCCGCAGAAGCAGATGGGTTGAACAAGGAAGCGCTAAGTTGCGCGCGCAATAAAGACATGGGGAAGGCCATAGAATTATGGCGCAGAGCCATCGATTTAAATCCTGTTGATCCGGATTATCATTATAATCTGGGACTGGCTTTGTTTGAGATCAAAGATTATAAAAACGGTCTGGATCGTTTTTTAGAGACTATACGGATTTGCCCGCCGTATTATCGCGCCTATTTTGTCCTGGGAAGTATCTATTCAAAAATGCGCCAATTCGACGAGGCCGAGCTTTACTTAAAATTGGGACTTCAGCTCCAAAAGAACAATGTTTCAGGATTGGTCAATCTCGGTGCTGTTTACACCATTGAAAAAAAGTTTGACGAAGCGATCCGGGTTTTTGAGAGCGCTATTTCCTTTTCGCCAAAAGAGGCCCGGGCCTATCTTGGACTGGGGAAAATATATGCCGTTCAGGATGATTATGAAAATGCCAACAGATGTTTCAAGGCGGTGATCAAGCTGGATCCTGACGGAAAGCTGGGAAATATCGCCAAAAGATCGCTCAAAGCGGATGTTTCAGATGATGCAGTGGAGGGAAGTGTGGAAAACGTTGATGAGCTGTACGCCGAAGGGTATGAAGCCTACATCAAGGGAGATTTCGAAACAGCCATAAAAAACTATAAAAGGTTTTTAAAGGTTCGTTCGCATGATGCAGATGTTTGGGCTTCACTTGCTTCGTGTCAGTTGCGCGTGGGAAATTGCACAGGTGCAATCAATGCTATAGAGCAAGCCATCAGTCTAAAGGGCTCAAAGGCGGCGTTTTACAAACAGGCAGCGCTTATTTATGATGCATGTGAAAAAGTCACCGAGTCCGGAAAAGCAGCGCAAAAAGCAATGGAACTAGGCAAAAATGACAGCATTACACTGACGCTATTGGGAAAGAGTTTTGCGACACTGGGCAAAGCCCAGGAAAGCATACAATATCTCAGCGAGGCTGTTAAGCTGAATCCAAATAATATTAATGCACGGTTTCATCTTGCGCGTGTATTGAAATTGCTTGGCCAACGGGAAGCCGCCAAACAGCATTTTGAAGAAATTCTCTGGACAAAATTTCAGACGCCCCTCAAAGAAATGGCCAGGGATGAAATGCAAACCTTGATGTAAGGACTTTACATAAACTCCCAAATCCCAAAATAGAGACCACAAAACACACGAAAAAAATCTTTTTTCGTTTTCCCTGAAATATTGTCGTTTCCAAATTATTTTAACGCATGTTTGCAGTAAAATATCTTGAAGTTAATGAATTTTTTTTCTATTTTTGAGTGAGCAAAAAACAACCCTAATTTTGTCAGGTAATCTATATTTAATGAATCTCGTTGATCAAGTTAAAGACGCAGGCGTGGTTGGAGCAGGGGGTGCCGGATTTCCAACGCACATAAAACTACAATCCCGGGTTGAGTATCTTCTCGGCAACGGTGCGGAATGTGAACCGCTGATGCACAAAGACCGTGAATTAATGAAGAATTTTACGGCAGAAATTGTCAAGGGAATGCAATTGGCTTCCGAAGCGGTCGGTGCATCAAAAATCGTGATTGGTGTAAAAGCCAAGAATAAAAGCGCCATCGATGCATTGCAGGATGAAATAAACAATACGAATATCAATATAAAAGAATTCGGCGACTTTTATCCCATTGGCGATGAATATGAACTTGTTTACGGCATTACCGGTCGTCTTATTCCACCACAGAGATTACCCCTGGATGTCGGCTGCGTTGTGAACAATGTTGAAACTTTTTACAATATTTATCAGGCGAGTTTGGGATTACCTGTAACGGAGACTTTTTTAACGATTACCGGAGAGGTTAAAAAACCTCTTTCGACCCATGTGCCGGTCGGTATGACAGTAAGTGATGTTTTAGAGTTGGCAGGAGGTGCGAATATTGCTGATTTCGCTGTCATGGAAAGCGGGCTGATGATGGGCAAAATGGTGAAAAATATTTGCATCAGCCGGTAACCAAAACGACCGGTGGGCTGATTGTCCTGCCGAAGGAGCATTACCTTATTCAGCGATATATGAAGCCGCCGGAAGTAATGGATCGGATCGGACGTTCAGCTTGTGATCAGTGCAGCTATTGCACCGAATTATGTCCTAGATACCTTTTGGGATACGATGTGCAGCCCCACCTCGTCATGCGCAGTCTGGGATTTTCCCTGGCCGGATCAGAGTTATGGAATTCTTTTTCACAGCTTTGCTGCCAGTGTGGTATTTGTACCTTGTACTCCTGTCCCGAAGGACTTTATCCCCGCGAAGCATGTGTGCAAGGAATGGCGGATTTGCGATCTGCCGGAAAAGGCAAGTGGGAAGGACCTGTTAAAGTTAAGGCTCATCCGATGAAAGATGAGCGTCGAGTACCCATGAAGCAGCTTATGAACCGTCTTGGCATTGCGAAATACGATGCTAAAGCGGAATATGTTGCATTGGAAGCAAATCCTTCACGAGTGCGGATTCCAGTAAAACAACATGTCGGCGAAAAGGCAGTCCCGATTGTTTCAAAGGGACAGCGTGTGGAAAAAGCACAATTAATTGCCAAAATAAATGAAGACAAGTTGGGAGCTAACGTCCATGCCAGCATGAGCGGTCGGGTGCAGGAAGTAAATCAGGACATGATTATTATTGAAAGGGTGAACTAGATGGATTTCAGGGCAATCGGGCTGATTGAATTGAACAGCGTCGCTGCGGGTATGGACGTAACCGATACAATGATCAAGACAGCCGATGTCGAACTGGTTTTGGCGCGGACAATTTGTTCCGGGAAATATATGATTATCGTGGGTGGAGATGTGGCAGCCGTACGCGCCAGTGTCGAGTCAGGTTCAAGCAAGTGGGAGGGAGCAGTCATTGATTCGATTGTCATTCCCAATGTTCATCCGTCTGTTTTCCCTGCAATTTCGGGAGCGAATTTAATCATAAAAAAAGGTTCTCTTGGAGTCATCGAGTCTTTTTCCGTTGCCTCTTTGCTTGAAGCTGCGGATGCGGCCGTAAAAACTGCTAATGTCCAACTCATGGAAATTCGGCTTGCCATGGCATTAGGCGGTAAAGCCTTTGTAAGTCTGACTGGTGATGTATCGGCTGTACGTGCTGCCGTGGATGCCGGAGCCGCTGTAGTTTCCGAAAAAGGACTTCTTGTTAATAAAGTTGTCATTCCTGCGCCGAGCGATCAGTTATATAGAGATTTTATCTGAACATAAAGATGGATGAGTAATTCGTAAAAAGTCGAAAAGCATGTCATCGCGAGGAGCGGAGCGACAGTTTACCCCGAATTATCGGGGAAGCGATCCTTAAAAAATTGCACTTTAGCCGACATCCAGGTTACTTCGCTTTGCTCACAATGACATTTTGGTACTTTTCACGAGCAACTCATGGATGCTTTTTGTCCTTGTTTTTGCAATTTTTGAATGGAGTTAAATGTAATGGCGGATATAAATCCCAATTTGGTCAATGAAATTGTTAAAAATGTGATGAGCGAACTGCAAAGCCGAGGCGTTGTTCAGAGATCAGCAATGAAAACGACAAGCCAAACCGGCGTTTTTGATGATATCGATGATGCGACCAATGCGACGATTCCTGCACAAAAAATATGGGCACAGACATCCAAGGAAACAAAAGCAAAAGTGATTGCTGCGCTGCGAAAAGCGATGCACGAACATGCCGACGAATTTTCCCGAATGGCGCTGCAGGAAACCGGCATGGGTCGATTTGAGGATAAAGTCGTCAAACATCATAATTCCGCCGATGCAACACCGGGGCTGGAAGATTTGGAGGTCAGTTCCTGGAGCGGTGATAAAGGTCTGGTTGTGGAAGAGTACGCGCCGTACGGCGTTATCGCCGCCATCACGCCGTCAACACATCCCATTCCTGTTCTGCTCAACAGCATTATCATCATGATTGCACCGGGAAACGGTGCTGTTTTCAATGTGCATCCTGCCGCGAAGAATGTTTCAGCCTATGCCATGAAGATATTTAATCAGGTCATTCAGGAAAACGGCGGTCCTGCAAATCTGGTTTCTATGGTACGCGAACCCACCATGGAAAGTGTTGATAAATTATTTCACCATCCAAAGCTGCCACTCATTGCTGCAACGGGCGGTCCCGGACTTGTGCAGGCGGCTTTTGCTGCAGGGAAAAAAGTCATTGCGGCCGGTCCAGGTAATCCGCCGGTTCTCGTAGATGGTACGGCGTGCGTTAATGTTGCTGCAAAGAATATCATCGAAAGCGCTTCATTTGATAATAATATTCTTTGCATCGCCGAAAAAGAAGTGTTTGTAGTTGAAACAATTTTTGATAAATTTATGCAAACGATGAAAAAGTATGGCGCTGTTTTATTGAATGCAAGCCAGATTCAAAATCTCACGGCAAAGGTTTTTTCAAAAAACGATAAAGGCCGTATTGTCACAAATCGTGATTTCATCGGCAAAAATGCCGCTGTGCTTGGACGGGCAATCGGCTTAACCATCTCCGATGAGGTGCGCCTTCTCTATGGCGAAACGGATGCGAACCATCTTTTCGTTCAGGAGGAGCAAATGATGCCGTTTATGCCGATTGTTAAAGTAAAGTCCGCTGATGACGGAATTGCTCTGTCTGTTGCGGCGGAACACGGTTTTCAGCACACTGCATCGATTTATTCAAACCATCTGAAGACTATAACAAAGTTCACCCGTGCTATTGATACGGACATTGTCGTCGTCAACGGACCGACGCTTGCCGGGGATGGCGGCTATGCAGGCGAAGCGTATTTTTCCCATACGATTGCCAGTCCTACGGGCGAGGGCATCTGTCGTCCCCGGGATTTTGCGCGTGTGCGAAGGCTGGCGACTTTTAATTCGTTGCAGATAGTTTAAAAATACCGGCAATTTTTGGAGGTATTAAAAATGGAAGCAATAAGGATAATAAAAAGGCCGGTCAATGGTGAGATTACTATTGATTTGCCGGCATCTTTCACTAATGAAGAAGTTGAGGTTATTGTCATGCCTGTTCAGAAGGATCGGAACATTACAGATGAAAGTGAATTTGATCCTGAGAAGTACAGAGGTGCTTTAAAAGTGGATATGTCAATAGAGCAAATTGAACAGGAATGCAAAAAAATGAGAGATGAATGGGACAGAGATTTTTAATAGATACCAATATTCTGATATACTATTTCAATAACTCCATTCCATCGGATTCTATAACGGAGATCGATAAAGTTTTTCGATCTTCTTTCAATATTTCTGTAATTTCTAAAATCGAATTTCTTGGTTGGCGTGGTTATACTGAAACACAATTTCTCTTAGCTGAAAAGATACTGAGACGAGCTATTATTTTTCACATAACTGACGAAATTGTTAATGAAAGCATTCGCTTAAGACGGCAAAAGAAAATAAAAACCCCGGATACAATTATCGCTGCTACGTGTCTTTTAAATAACAGCACTCTCGTTACCAGAAATATATCGGATTTTGCAAAAATTGATGGCTTGCAAATATTTAATCCTTTTGCACCCGAACAAAAAAATGATGAATAATTCTTAGAGCATTCAAAACGAAATAACCTAAAACCATTTAAAAGGAGAAAAAACAAATGGCACAAGAAGCATTAGGAATGATTGAAACGCGTGGATTAATTCCTGCAATTGAAGCGGCTGATTCGATGGTCAAAGCAGCCAATGTTGAATTGGTTGGTAAAGTACAAATTGGCGGCGGTCTGGTTGCAGTCATCGTTCGCGGTGACGTCGGCGCGGTTAAAGCGGCTACAGATGCAGGTGCAGCTTCTGCGGAAAAAGTCGGCGAACTGCTTTCTGTCCACGTCATCCCACGACCGCACGCAGATGTTGAACTCTTACTGCCTTCAAAAACCGGCAAGAAACAAGGGAGTTAAGCCTTGGCTCAGAATATCTATTCACTCCGACGTGATATTGTACAAGTCGGGCGACGGATTTACGATAAAGGTTTCGTTGCTTCGAATGACGGAAACATTAGTGCCCGCCTTGATGATGAACGCGTCATTATTACACCAACCGGCGTCAGTAAGGGATTCATGAAGCCGGAGGATATGGTCATTGTGGATATGGCGGGCAAAGTGCTCAACGGTGATAGACGTCCGTCATCCGAAGTATTCATGCATTTGCGAGTTTATAAGGACAGGCCTGATGTGAACAGCGTCTGCCATTCGCATCCGCCGTATGCTACGGGTTTTGCCGTCGCCGGCATAGCCCTGGATCAGTGTGTACTTCCGGAGGTCATTATCGTTCTGGGAGATGTCCCTTTGGTCGAGTACGGAACACCGGGTACGGAAGAATTTTATAAACCGGTGCGAAAATATCTCAAGGATCATGATGCTTTCCTTCTTGCAAACCACGGAACGTTGACTGTGGGCAAAGACGTTTTTAACGCCTGGTATAAAACAGAAACTCTGGAGCACTTTGCAAAAATTGCCTTTATTGCCAGGCAATTAGGACAGGTCAATGTGCTCGGCAAAAAGGACGCGCAAACACTTTTTGATGCGAGGACGCGATACGGCGTTCAAAGCACGGCCGTTTGCAAAACTTGCGAAGATGATGGTGTTGATGCCTGTGTCGCTCATGGAACAGGTGATCCGGCGCAGGCGAGTGTCAAATCAGTAAATTCTGTTCCTGCGCAAACAACGGACGTTGATCAGGACGAAATTGCAAAGATTGTAACCGAGGCCGTGTTGAAACAAATAGGTTGAATTTAACTTTGTAATGACTTTGGTCATTAAGAGAGAGAAAGAATGAAGATCATTGTCTGCAACATTGGATCGAGCAGTTTCAAATTTCAACTTTTGGAAATGGAAACAGAGACGCAACTGGCGCGAGGCTACACGGAACGCGTCGGTTCAGATGATGCAGTAATTTCTTATTGGATTGGCGGCGAACATGTGTTTTCAGCAACGGAAAGCATTCCCACGCACCGCGAGTCCGTACAGCACGCTCTCAATTTTTTGGTGGATAAAAAATATAATATCCTCCGCGGCCTCTATGAAATCGACGGCATTGGTTTCAAAACCATTCAGGCGGGCGAAAGAAACGGTTCCGTTCTCCTGGATGATGAAGTGCTGGAGGCGATGGAATTTTACAAAGACCTGGCTCCGGCGCACAATCCACCGTATCTCACTGCTATTTATATGTTCAAAGATTTACTGCCCGATACGCCCCTGGTCGGGGTTTTTGAACCGGGCTTCCATGTTAATGCGCCGGATTATGCGCAAGTCTATGGCACACCATACGAATGGTTTGAAAAGTTCGGGGTAAAAAAGTATGGCTATCACGGCGCATCGCATCGCTATGTAACATGGGAAACGGTGCGAATCCTCAATCTGCCAAAGGATAATCACAAAATCATCACTTGTCACCTCGGCGGTTCCTCTTCTCTTTGCGCTTTTAAAAATGGTGTATCCATCGATACATCGATGGGCTTCACACCGCAAACCGGTCTCATTCAGGGAACGCGGATCGGAGATATGGATCCCTATGTATTGCCGTATATTATGAATCGAAAAGGCATAACGTTGGATGAAGCTCTGGTGGAGTGTTCGAAGAAGAGCGGCCTGGCAGGGTTATCCGGCACTTCGGGTGACATGAGAGATATCAACGAGGCTATAGCCAAAGGCGATGAAAAAGCGCTTTTGGCAAGAAATAAATTTATCTATGATATCAAGCGCTATATTGGCGAGTTTTTAATCGTTTTAGAAGGAATTGATGCCGTGACTTTCACAGGCGGCATTGGCCAGAAAGATGCGGATTTGAGAATGCAGGTTTTGTCATCGATGCAATTTTTGGGAATGAAACTGGACGATTCCCGAAATGATGTGCATCAGACGGTCATTTCCGCCAAAGATTCCAAGATCAAGGCGCTTGTTGTGGAAACAAACGAAGAAATTGTAGTGGCGAGGGAAACGGTAAAAGTGATCCAAAATCAAGATCGGGAAATTCTTCGATGAAGGTTGGTATTTCTCATAATTTCAAAGAAGAGACACTTGATGCTAAAGCAGAGTGGTTTCAATCATTATCTCTGGAAAAACGCATGGAATTATTTAGTTCTTATATAGAATGTTAAAAGAACTGATTATTGAATAGAATTTTTTGAGGAAAAAGAATGTCAGATATTTCTAACATGAAAATAAACGAGCCGACAAAAAGACTCCACGGCTCGCTACCTAAAATCGGAATTCGCCCCGTCATTGACGGGCGCATGGAGGGGATTCGTGAATCTTTGGAAAACCAGACCATGACAATGGCTGAAAATGCAGCCAAATTTCTTTCCGAAAACTTGCGCCATGCTAATGGCCTGCCGGTGGAATGCGTGATCGCAGATACGTGTATCGGCGGGGTCGCCGAGGCTGCCGAAGCAGCGGATAAATTCGCTCGCGAAGGTGTTGGCGTTTCGCTGACCGTTACGCCGGCATGGTGTTACGGCACGGAAGTCATGGATACCGATCCGT